>NZ_JBFUIQ010000019.1:0-61874 GCF_056401795.1 Peribacillus sp. P4_D6 | reverse complement strand
GCCCATCCATCGATGAGTGTGTCATAGCGGAGTATGCAATTTTTTTGTGTGGAATATAATGGGGATGACGAAGTTTGATCAAGGAAATTATCTTTGGCATCATCTTTACTAAATAATGATTGTAGGGGAAGTGGGTTTTGGTGGAACGTTGCAAAAATGTTTGGCTGGCAGTGTCCGGCCTTGTGATATCGGATAAAGGTGAGTGGCTAGTCGTGAACAAAAGGTATGGCGGATTGATAGGGCAATGGTCGCTTCCGGCAGGTTTTGTCAAAAATGATGAAACCGTCGATGAAGCTGTCATAAGGGAAGTGTTGGAGGAGACGGGCATTCATACAGAAATCGAAGGCATCGTAGGAGTGAGAAGCGGAGTCATCAAAGGGGATATAAGTGATAATATGTTGATATTTTTACTTAAACCGCTCAGCTTTGACGTAAATGCTCAATTGGATGAATTATATGAAGCGAAATTTTATCACCCTGATTTACTCATGAAGGAGGGGAAGCAATCGTTACTATTGGAACAGCTTTTAGCTTTTAAAAAGGAAAGAATGCAGACGATGCTTGACGGGTTGAATCCGGGAGATCAATTTGGATATACATCATATAAACTATTCTTGTAATTTGGGTAATTATCTTTTCTTCGGTATTATTTGGTATAAGTCGTTGACGCAGCAATTATTTTTTCAGTAAACTAAAGGTGTCGCTTTTAAGGAGGGTCAAGAATAACATGCCATTGCCTGTTTTAATTATCTCAATACTCTTATTTTTCATATTGTTTTTCGGAATTGGCTTTTTGCTGAATATGCTCTTTCGTTCTTCGTGGATCATGGTCTTCTTATTTCCAATCGTCTTCATCATCATTGTCAATGAAACAAAGCTAATAGAATATTTTAGGAATCCGGGAATATCTTTTTCCAATCTTGGTACGAACCTTACATCCCTGCATACGGCAGACATCATTATTTTATCAAGCGGGCTGCTTGGTGCGGTTTTAGCTGGTGTGGTCATCAGGATTCTAAGGAATAAAGGATATCAAATGTTTTAATAAGGGAAGGGCCGTCATTTATGGACGGTCCTTTTTTGTTTTCGCATACTTTGTTGCTATTTACCAAGTAGTGCGGTGTGGTTGATTTCCCCTCCAGATGCTCGCTTTCCGCGGGGCGGTGAGCATCCTCGGCGTAAACCCTGTGGGGTCTTCCGCTGCTCCCGCAGGCAGTCTGGCACTTCCGCTCCAATCAACCTTAAATAGTTTCGTTTTAAAAACAACGATCTTTACGAAAAGAGCCTTTTTTGTATGAAAAATTGGTTCTTTCCATGCTTTATGAATACTTTCACTCCGTAAAGGGAACAAATATCCTTGTGAGAGGAGTGGAATTGATACATATGAAGATTGTAAAGGCATTATTTTTGAGGGTTGCTATTATCATATTATTTATCTTGGCCATCGAATCGACCTTGAATCATGTTTTTGGGGCAGTTCCTGAAGATCATCCTTTTGAAGAGGCAATGAGACAACATCGAATGCTTGGTCTCGAATATAAAGCGATTCATAGTGGGGGGCAAGTGGCAACGCTAATGGCATCGGCATCTGCGAGCAATGGTCCCACGACGATAGCGGAGGCAATCGAGCTTTCGAAATACCCGAAGCATGAAGTTTTGGCTACAGGATATACAGCAGGGTATGAATCAACCGGAAAGTACCCGGAAAGCCCATCTTATGGAATCACATATTCAGGGGTGAAGGTGAAACGGGATTTGTTTTCCACCATTGCCGCCGATCTTGCCGTATTCCCTCTCGGAACCATCCTTTGGATTCCTGGCTATGGATATGGGGTTGTAGCGGACAAAGGTGGTGCGATCAAAGGGAATCATCTGGATCTATACTACGAAACGGTACAGGATGTGTACGAGAACTGGGGAAAGAAAACCCTTGAAGTATATGTTGTCCAAAAAGGGAACGGCGAATTATCCGAACAACAGTTAAGCAGGTTGAATGAAACCAAGATCAAGCAGGTATTCAAGCCGAAAATCGCTGAGAAAACATTGAATGAGAATGTAGCTTCTTTTGCTTTTTAAAGAGGAAAGTGAAAGGCTGCCTCAATTGAGGCAGCCTTTTCTGTTTCATTTGGGACGCCCTTAGGGCATGCCTTTGTAGGCTTCAGGATGCAGAGTCTTTGCCAATATGGACAGCCCATCCAGCAAACGCGGGGAAGGCCGGCAGAATAAAGGTTCTTCCATGATGTGAATATGGTTATTCCGGACGGCCTTCATATCAGTCCACCCTTGCCGTTTCTTGACAAGCGCAGGGTTTACTTTACGTAAAGGGACACCGACCCAAGCTAAGCAAATATGGTCGGGATCCTTTTTTTGGACCTCTTCGGAAGTGACTTGAATGCTTGCCATGTCGACATCCTCGAAAAGGTTATATCCTCCCGCAAGCGTACTGATCTCGGATAACCAATTAACTCCCCCGGGGCTGAATAAGGGATTAGGCCACCATTCCCAATACAGGGACGGCTTTGTTTCGATTTTATCGGCGATGTTTTTATATTGAAGGATGGCATCACGGAATTTGGCAGCCTGTTCCTCTGCTTTTTCCTTAAGATCCATCGCCTCGCCCAAGGTCAGTAAATCTTTTGCGATATCTTCAAGCGATTGCGGGTTGAAGATGATATGGGGGATGTTCCGTTCTTTTAGCCCCTCAATGTTTTTTTCCATGCCCGGTACACTCAGTGAAGCCAGCACCAAATCGGGTTTTAGTGATTCCACATGATCGATATCGATCGATAAGTCGGGCCCCACCTTAGGAAGATGCTGTAGGGTTTCAGGCCAATCAGAGTAGTCATCGATGGCGATCAGCTGATCTTCGATTCCTAGATATGTGCATAGTTCCGTATTGCTGGGGCAAAGAGAGATTATTTTCAAATTGAACACCTACCCTTGAAAGATGAAAAAGTGAAGTGCCAATGCAATGAATACTCCGGTCAAGGCTCCGAAAAATACCTCGATTGGCTTATGGCCCAACAGTTCCTTTAATTGCTGCTGTTTCTGTTTATCTGCTTTTTTCTGCCAGTTCTTTGCTTGCTCGACAAAGGTATTGAAGTCAGTAACGAGCTGGTTCAAGACGGCTGCCTGTTCTCCTGCCTGCCGTCTTACTCCTGTCGCGTCGAACATCGTGATGATTGCAAAGATCGCGGCAACGGCAAATACAGGGGAATCCATTCCGGTTTCGATCCCTACCGCCACGGTCAGGGCTGACACGGCCGCAGAGTGGGAGCTTGGCATACCGCCTGTGGAGTTAATGAGTGACCAGTTCACTTTGCGAAATGCTATGAAGTGGATGGGCACTTTGATGAATTGAGCAAAGAAAATGGCAATCAATGCTGCGATTAAAGGGAAGTTGAGTAATAATTCCAAGAGTATCAGCCTTCTTTCTAGTTATAAGTAAAGATGAAATCCATATATGGGTAAATGCATCCTGTTCGGAATAAGGCCCTTATTATTAGTTCCATTCAGTCCTGTCGATTCCCTGCCGGCATAAGTATAAATATGATCTTTCTTATACTATTACTCTAAAGTCACCCATTCTAAACAATATCCCTTGTTATTATTATTTTCGCGGCTTATTCGAAAATTTTTGAAGATTTCGTTATAATGAATGTAATAGAATGGAGGAGGTATCAGAATGTTCATAGTAAAAAATTCCTTAAATATAGATTTGATTGACGAATGCCTGATTCTAGGCGTATTTGACAGACCCGTAAAGTTCACAGGGATAGGAAAAGAAGCGGATGAACGATTGGATGGCCAGCTGACAGAGTTGGTGAAAGCCGGAGAAATCTCTTCCAAGAAAAAATCAGTGGTCAAAATACATACATTAGGTAAATTAAGCGTAAAGAGATTGATTTTTGTAGGGTTGGGCAAGGAAAAGGAGCTATCTTTTGAAACGCTCCGCGAAGCGTTGGGAAAAGCGCGTAAGACGATTAAAGAATCCAAGATTACGACAATTTCAATCGCGTTGGATACATTCACGACTGAAAATCTGGATGCATTGGATGCAGCGCATGCTTGTTCCGAAGCTTTTGAACTTGCATCCTATAAATTTGACGGATACAAGCAAAAATCGAACCAGGTCGAAAAAAGCCTTGAATCGATTACGGTTTACAGTGAATTTGATCAAGAAGAGGTCGGTGCCGCGCTGCATGTAGGGAGGATCTTCGGAAGGGCGACGAACTCAGCCAGAACATTGGTCAATACACCGGGCAATTTGCTGACTTCCACGGATTTGGCGGATTATTCATCTGCCTTGGGCGAACGTTATGGGTTTGAAGTGGAGATCCTCGAGAAGGAGGACATGCTCAAGTTGGGAATGGGCGCACTCCTTGCTGTCAATAAAGGTTCGGTCGAGCCTCCGAAAATGATCGTCCTGAAGTATCAAGGTAAGGATGAATGGAAGGATGTTATCGGGTTGGTCGGTAAAGGGATCACATTCGATACGGGTGGATACTCATTGAAAACGAAGGCTGGTATCGTTGGAATGAAGACGGATATGGGCGGTGCGGCAGCCGTTTTAGGTGCAATGGAAATCATCGGCGAATTGGGACCGGACCAAAATGTCGTGGCGGTCATTCCTTCCACTGATAACATGATCAGCGGTGATGCATTCAAGCCCGATGACGTGATCACTGCCATGAGCGGCAAGACGATAGAGGTATTGAACACGGATGCGGAAGGCCGTCTGGTTTTGGCGGATGCCATGACTTACGCTAAACATCATGGTGCCGACTATCTTATTGACGTTGCCACTTTAACGGGTGGTGTCATAACGGCGCTGGGCATGGATATGACGGGTGCAATGACAAATGACACGGAATTCTATGAACAAGTGGTCAAAGCCTCAGAGGAGGCCGGGGAGCCCATTTGGAGATTGCCGATTACGGAAAAGGATAAAGAGCGGGTACGCAATAGTAAAATAGCGGATTTGAATAATTCACCTGGAGGGGCGGGACATGCGATCATGGGCGGCGCCTTCATCGGTGAATTTGCCGAAGACACTCCGTGGGTCCATCTGGATATTGCCGGAACTTCCACAACCTCGAGCAACTCCGAATTGTGCACATCGGGGGCTACCGGTGTCATGGCACGCACGCTTGCACTATTGGTAGAAACCTTTGAAACGAAAACAAGATGATCCCAAATATCCGAAGCCGAAAATAGGCTTCGGTTTTTTTACCAAAAAGGTGTTGGACGGACGTTATGCCTCCCTCCATTTCAAGCTGACGATGATATGGCAATTTTCTTCTCCTGCTTTAGGATAGAAATCAAAACGGATCCCATCGGGGTTATACGTGATATCAGGTTCGTTCTTAATTCCTATCTTTCGGATCATATCGATCACGACATTTTTTTGCGATGCTTGGGCAGCAGTCATCAACCGGTTCGAGAAAGGCTTGGATGTGGCTATGGTATCCATGACCTTTTTTACATCAAGCATCAAAGATTGCGAGGTATTTGCCGATTTGACTAGCAGATCTGGATTGGTTGCCAAGTAGGGACGCAATGCCCGATTCCTGGCGTGAGGCGGAAATAGGATGGGATCATATAAAAAATAAGGGAAATCCTCCAAAAGGTTTCCTTCCTTTCATTAGGTCTGTCTATAGACACGTTTTCGTTATACGTTAAAATATGTATAAAGGCCAGCCGATATGATAGAGGTTTGTGAATGACCTTTTTCTGCAAAAAAACTTCTTGAAAATTATGATCAAAGACACACTATTATTTGTAAACTGCTTCATTGACAGGTATAGTGTATAGTAATATACTTACTTACCTAAAGTAAGGAGAAGGCACACTATAAATTATAAAATAGGTGATGTTAACATGAAAATAACCCAGGAAACAAAAGACCTTTTAATAGATAAAATGAATATCATCCAAACCCCCGGTAAAGCTGATATATGCCTTGTGGGACCTGTGAACCTGCCGGTTGAACAAGGAGATTTCTCGACGGTTTTCCAATGGTATACATGGCTTCAGCTTGACGGTTCGGATAATGACAAGGATACGGTGCTTGATTCGCTTTCGGAAGCGAACCTCGCTTTTGGACAGCAATCCTCCGTATTGGTTTATGGTGATTTTGAAAAGTCGGAGGATGCACTTGTCCGGATGCATAGCATCTGCCACACAGGTGATATCTTCGGCAGTAAACGCTGTGATTGCGGCTACCAGCTCCACCAATCGATGAAGATGATAGCCGAGCATGGGTGCGGGGCCATTTTTTACCTTGCGGACCATGAAGGAAGAGGGATTGGCCTGTTTTCCAAATCTCTTGCCTATTTGCTACAGCAGGAAGGTTATGACACGGTCGAGGCGAATGAGGCTTTAGGATTCGAAGACGATACGCGATCTTACGAGGGAGCCATTCGCGTGTTGAGGGAACTTCGTAAGGATCCGGTTACTTTAATCACGAACAACCCCAAAAAGCTGGATGCCCTCATGAAGCATGGACTTGCGGCAAAGGACCATATTCCGCTATGGGGCGGTTTGACGGAAGATAATAGTTTCTATCTCGATACAAAGGTCAAGAAGTCTGGACATATACCCACAAAGAAGCCAACTTTGATTGTATAAAGGAGAGCTATAGAATGAATGATGATCAATATTACATGAAGCTGGCACTGGATTTGGCAGCCAGTGCTAAAGGAAAGACGAATCCAAATCCAGTGGTCGGGGCAGTCATAGTGAAAGACGGTGTGATAGCCGGGACAGGGATTCACCGTAAAGCGGGTGAACCGCATGCGGAAGTACATGCTTTTAAAATGGCGGGTGAGTATGCAGAAGGTGCAACGCTTTATGTGACTCTTGAGCCTTGTTCCCATTATGGAAAGACACCTCCTTGTGCAAATTTGGTGAAAGAATCAGGTGTCCGGCGAGTCGTGGTTGCGACTCAAGATCCGAATCCGGAAGTGGCCGGCAGAGGAATATCGATCATAAAGGATGCAGGCATTGAAGTTGAAGTCGGCGTCCTGGAAAAGGAAGCTCAAAGGCTGAATGAGCGTTTTATTCACAATATGCTGACGGATCGTCCATTTGTCATATCGAAGTATGCGATGACGCTCGATGGAAAACTTGCAACCCACACAGGCCATTCAAAGTGGATAACAGGGGAAGAGTCACGTCATTCCGTTCATTTGCTTCGTAATGAGGTGGATGCCATCCTAGTTGGTATCGGGACTGTGTTGGCCGATGATCCATCACTGACGACCAGACTTCCGGAGGGCGGAGGGAAAAATCCGATCCGGATCATTTTAGACAGTGAATTACGGGTTCCATTGGATGCCAAAGTTGTAGAGGTATCAGATGCGAAGACCTTGATCGTAACGCAGGAAAATGCACCTGCGGATAAAATGGACCTTTTACGTGAAAAAGGGATCGAATTCATTTTCGTCCCCAAAAACGAGACGGGACTGAATCTAACGGCATTAATGGAAGAGCTGTATAAAAAGGGGATTACGGATGTCTTGCTGGAAGGCGGAAGCGAAGTGAATGCCTCATTCCTTAGGGAAGGGCTCATCGATAAATACTTGATTTATATAGCCCCTAAACTATTGGGCGGCAGAAACTCACTGACACCGTATACTGGCATGAATGTGGATACGATGGATGAAGCGATGGATGTTTCCTTTTCTGGCGTGGAAACGTTTGGTGAGGACATACGCATCACGGCTTATCCTAAATAAAAATAGACAACAGGTGAAGAGGCATGATGGTTAAATCAGATGTATGCATAGTCGGTTCAGGTCCTGGAGGTGCCCTGCTGGCTTACCTATTGGCCAAGCAGGACATTTCAGTCGTATTGCTTGAAAGGCATTCTGAAGTTTCAAGGGAGTTCAGGGGCGAGTTCTTGAACGATGAAGGAGAGGGCATTCTTAAAAAGCACGGTTTATTCAATAGTGTGGAAAAACTTGGCTTGCTTAGGATGGAACAAATTGAATATTGGCATGACGGCCAAATATTCAAAAGCATTATCCCGGAATGGCCTGTCAATCATGTTGGGATACATGTCCCTCAAAACCATCTGCTTAAAGCCATATTGAATGAAGCCGAAAAGCTGGACTCCTTTCAATTGATGATGAATACGAGGGTTACCGACTTGATGCAGAATGAAATGGGCCGTTTTACGGGTGTCAAGGCCCGTAATGACGGAAATGACCTTGAAGTGCAAAGTCCATTGATAATCGGAGCGGACGGCAGGTTTTCCATCGTTCGAAAAAAAGCGGGAATACCAGTCGAGATTAAAGGTCATGGCTATGATTTACTGTGGGCAAAAATTCCTGCTCCGGAGGGGTGGAAGCCTTCGATCAAGATGGCATTGGTCAATGGCTCCCAGGTTGCCCTCTTCACCCAGGCCGGAGGTTTCATCCAAATTGGATGGAATATAGAGCATGGTTCATTTCCCCATTTGCGAAAACAGCATTTTGAACCATTCATTGAAGATTTGCTTCTTGCCTTTCCTGAATTAAAAAAGGTTGTATGTGAAAATATCCGCTCTTGGCAGGACTTCATTTTATTGGATGTTTACAGCAGCTATTGTGAGACGTGGACAAAGGATGGCGTAGCTTTATTAGGTGATGCAGCCCATACGATGACGCCTACGGGTGCGTTCGGACTCAATTGTGCCATGAAGGATGCCGATATATTGGCCGAGCTTATTTCTGGATGCATCCTGCAGGGGGATACTGGCTTCCTTGGACTTAAAATGGCTGAGCCAAAAAGAAAAGCCGAGATTGAAAGATTACAGGCCATTCAGGTGGACAAGGAGATGTCCTTCGCATCACAGTTTGCTGCCGCTTATGTTTGAATAGGAGTGAAGGATATGAAATTCGGTTTTGATATTGACGATACCCTTATTAACTTGAGGGAGTTCGCGTTCCATCTTTATAATGAAAAGCTTAATACGAACATAGAGTTAACGAAATTCAGGGCTTTAAAGACGTTGGAGATCCATGAAGCTTTCGGGCTTGATAAAGAGGCTGGGGGCAAGATGTGGAACAGCCTGGCCGATGAAGTGTATTATTCATCCTGTCCAGCCTTCGAGGGCGCAGTGGAAACGCTGCAGGAGCTTGAACGCGATGGCCACGAAATCTATTACATCACCGCCAGAAAAGCGGAGCATGGTGAACGGACGAAAAAATGGCTGATCGAAAACGGCTTTCCGGTTAAGGATGACCATTTTTACTGCGGGATGAAGGATCATGAAAAAATTGATACGATCCGCAAATTGGAATTGGATTATTATTTTGATGATAAACCGGCAGTGCTGGAAACGTTATTGGATATTCCAACGAAAGTGTATGCAATGGATAACTCCTATAACAGGGAATTGGATATTCCGAGACTGACAAGCTGGTTTGAATTAAAAGAAATCCTCTCCAAATAATACATTTACATTATTGAAGGATGACTTGATAGACTTGAGTCATCCTTTTTTTGTATACTAATATGAATAACGGTTCATTTTTTTGCTAAAAAAACAAGAGAGTCGGGGGTAATGGGATGGAGAGAAATATTGAAAATTCATTGATAGGCACGCTTGGGATTGAAATGAAAGAAGTGGGCGAGGGGAAAGTCATTGCGACGATGCCTGTGGATGAACGCACTAGGCAGCCGTATGGTTTATTGCATGGGGGAGCGTCCGTTGCGCTTGCGGAATCCGTTGCAAGCTTTGGAGGGATGATGCTGGTAGATAGTACAAAACAAGCTGTCGTCGGCCTTGAAATCAATGCCAATCATGTTAGGGGCGTCCGTTCAGGTGTTGTTACCGCAGAGGGGAACATCATCCATCGCGGGAAGACGACGATGGTGTGGGACGTGAAGATCCGTGATGAAGAGGATCATCTTATCTGCATTTCACGCTGTACATTGGCAGTTATCGACTTACCGAAGTCAAAGTAAATCAAAAGAACAATCGCAATTTGGCGCAATGATTCTATCCGGTTTACGTATAAGATGGCAGTAGACTATTGTATGAAAAGAGGTTTTTCTATGCTGGTGGGTCATATACAAGAAATCACCCGTCATCCTGTAAAATCATTCACTGGTGAACAGGTACAGAAAACGAAGGTGATGGACTATGGACTTTATGGAGATCGCAGCCATGCCTTTAAAGGAAAAAATGGGAAGTTCCTGACCATAACTCAAGTCCCGGAAATGGTCCGATATCAAGCTGCTTTTTCTGGTGAGGAAGCACTTGACCAATATCCGGAAATCCAAGTGAAGACACCTTCTGGAAACGTTTTGACATGGGGAGAGCAAGCCTTTCAGGAGGAAATGGAAAGGTTGTTGAAACAGGAGGCAGCACCAGTTGTTTATCATCCTTCCCATATTCCGTTAGGTGCGATTGAAGAAGAAAACATCCTGCTTGTCAGTGATGCCTCGATTGGCGAATTGACAAAGCTTTGGGGAAAAGAACTGGATGGCAGGAGATTCAGGCAAAATTTAGTGCTATCTCTAGTGAACAAAACGCCCTTTTTAGAAGAGCAATGGTTCGGAAAAAGGATTCTTATTGGAAATGAAGTGGAATTGGAGATCAAAAGGCATTGTGAGCGCTGTATGATCATAACTGTCGATCCGAGCGATTCACATAGAGATCCATCACTGCTTAAAACTGTCGTCAAGGAAAGGGAAAATCATTTTGGCGTATATGCCTCGGTCATGCAAACAGGTGAAATCAGAGTGGGCGATGAGGTATTTTTAAAAGATTGAAACAGAAAAGAGCTGCTCCTGTAACAGGGCAGCTCTTTTTCAATAGCAGGGATCACCGGGTTTTCTTTAAATCATCCTGGACACTCCGATCCCACATTTTTACACCAGAATGATAAGCCGAGCGCATGATTAAATGTCCGGCAACAGGACTGGTCATGAAGATGAAGATAATCGCGAGCACGACCCGGAAATCGAAATGGCTATGTTTATAATAAAAATATAACAAGGTGCCGATCAGGATGAACATGATTCCAAGTGTCGAGCTTTTTGAGGCAGCGTGATTTCTTGTATAGACATCGGGCAGCCGGATGATGCCGAAAGCCGAGACTAAAAAGAGAAAGACTCMCATTAATAGGAATAGGGCCGATAGGGTTTCAACGATTGCGGTCATCTTCGATTATCTCCCCTTTCTCAAGGAATTTGGCGAAAGCGACCGTTCCGATGAAAGATAGGATTCCGAGCAGAAGAATGGCTTCCAGATATGCGCTTGTATCCATGACGATGGAGGCAAGTGCAACGATTGCAATAAGATTGATTCCCATTGCATCGAGTGCGATGACCCGATCCGGTACGGAAGGCCCTTTGATTAAACGGTATAAGAATCCAATCATGGAAAGCGAAACACCGAGCAACGCGATTTTAAGCATTAGATCGAACATTATTTGCCCACCTCCATAATCGCCTTTTCAAATGTATTTTTAATGCTGTCCACAGCCTCTTCCTTGTCGGCAATATCCATCGCGTGGATATAAAGAATCCGATTATCTTCCGATACTTCAACGACAAGTGTTCCTGGTGTAAGTGTAATTAAATTCGATAGTATCGTAATTTCCCAATCCTTGGTCAGCACGGTTTCAAATGCGAATATGCCAGGCTTCATATCCAGGCTCGGTTTAAGCACGGCCTTAAGGACGCTAATGTTGGAAAGTATGAGTTCCCTTGCGAATATGAGCAGCAATAGAACGACGGCATTCACCCTTTTCAAGTAAAAACGATCATTGAAAAAATGACGGAAGACGAACATGATGCCGAGCCCCAATATATATCCGATGATAAAAGTGCTCCCGTTAAACTCATTTTTTAAAAACATCCAGATAAACGCAAGGAACACATTCAGTAAAATTTGGAATGACATCAGGCACTACTCCTTTAAAACCGCTTTGTTATAGATTTCGGGATTCATTAATGAATCTACAGCTTGTGTAATGTATGGGTAAACCGATTCTGTCCCTATTCCGAATAAAATGGAAATGATGACGAGGAGGACTGCCGGAACCAGCATTTTATTGACCTTTCCATTAGTTAAGGCATAATCAGCTTTTGGAGTTCCCCAAAAGCCATTCATGAATATTTTCATGACGGAATAGAGGACCATCAAGCTTGAAATTAAGACAACGGCCATTCCCAAGTAGGCCCCTTTTTCTGCAGCTCCCTGAAGAATAAGGAGCTTGCCGGCAAAACCGCTGAACGGCGGGATTCCCGCCAATGATATGGCCGCTATGAAGAAGGTCCATGCAACGGTCGGGTATTGCTTGATCAAGCCGCCCATGTCCCGTAAATCATCCGATCCGCTGATTTTGATCATGATGCCTACCAGCAGGAAGAGTGCAGCCTTGATCAGCATGTCATGAATGATATATAGAATGGAACCCGATAAGGCCTGTTCATTCATGACGGAGATGCCGAATAGAATAACCCCGACGGCGATGATGATATTGTAAATGATGATTTTTTTTACATCCCAATAAGCTATCGCACCAATGACACCGATGATGATGGTCAAGATTGCAAGTATCGCCAGGAATGTATGGGTGAAATCCTGGTCATGATAAAACATCAGTGTATAGGTCCGGAAAATGGAATAGATCCCGACCTTTGTCAGCAATGCCCCGAATAGAGCCATCACTGGAATGGGCGGAGCATAATAAGAACCAGGCAGCCATTGGAAAAGCGGGAAAATGGCTCCCTTCAAACCGAAGACGATCAGAAAGCCAATCGCTATCACCGARATGATTCCAGGCTGGTTGACCTCCGTTATCCTTTGACTGATGTCCGCCATGTTCAATGTTCCTACGACTGAATAAAGATAAGCCACCATGATGACGAAAAAGGAAGAGGATAGTACATTGACGATGATATACTTCAATGATTCCCTCAGCTGGATTTTCGTCCCTCCGAGTACAAGCAGCACATAGGAAGCCATCAGCATGACTTCGAAGAATACGAATAGATTGAAAAGATCCCCCGTAAGGAAGGCGCCGTTCACCCCGATCAGCAAAAATTGGAATACAGGATAGTAATAATGTCTTTCCCGTTCTTCCCCTATGGAGTAAAACGAGTAAAGCAGTATGGCCAATCCAATGATATTCGTGGTCAGTACGAGCAGCGAAGATAGCATATCTGCGACGATCACGATCCCGAATGGTGCATCCCAGCTGCCGACGCCTAAAGTCAAGATGCCTTGATTATGGACCGTAATCACTAGGTAAAAGGAAATTACAATTCCGATAAGAGAGGAAAAAAGCGATATCCCTCTTTGCAGCTTGATCTTTTTTGCAAAGAATATGAGCAGGATGCCTGTGAAAAGCGGCCATAAAACAGGCATGAAAGTAAGATTATTCATTCGTTTCCGTACCTCTCATTTCTTCCATGTCATCCGTACCGAGTTCCTGGTAGGTCCGATAAGCAAGTACCAGCAGAAATGATGTGACTCCGAAACTGATGACGATTGCCGTCAAGATAAGCGCTTGCGGAAGCGGGTCGACATAGGATGCAGCTTCATCACTCAGCAATGGAACGGAACCGCCTTTCAAACCGCCCATCGTCAAAATCAAAAGGTGGGCGCCGTGACTGAGCAGCCCGGTACCGATTATGATTCTTAAAATGCTTTTGGAAAGCATTAAATAGGTCGCACACATAAATAGTATTCCAATGACAATGGCCATTAAAAGTTCCATTATTCACTCTCCCCTATCGTTTGAATAATGGTCATCGTTACACCAACAACCACAAGATAAACACCCAGATCAAAAAGTACCGCAGTATGAAGCGAGATGTGCCCAAGAAGCGGTAAATCAACGTATTGATATACATGTGTCATGAGGGGCACCCCGAACACCAGCCCACCGGCCACGGTCAGGCTTGATATGAACAGGCCTGAACCGATCATTAACTTATAGTCAATCGGCAAAATGCCGGTGACGGTTTTAATGTCGAAAGCGAGCAACAGCAGGACTATGGCAGCTGAAGTCATTAAACCGCCGACAAACCCGCCGCCTGGCGAATAATGCCCGCCTAAAAAGATGGCTACCGCAAACAGCAAGATAACAAAGGCGGCGACTTTCGTAACCGTTTGGAGAATCAGGTCATTTTGCTTCATGATTTATCTTTCCCCCCTGTCAAACGCAATTTGATCATCGCGAATATTCCGAGCGCAGCGATGGAAAGGACAGTGATTTCAAACATCGTATCAAGTCCGCGGAAGTCAACGAGAATGACATTTACGACGTTTTTCCCGCCTGCCTCCTTATAAGCATTTTCAAGATAGTAACTGGATATGGAATCAAACAGTTTATTGCTATGTGCCGATAAGGCGATCAATGTGACGATGACTCCTACACCAATGGATATCATGGCATTATTCAACTTGAACGTCATCCGTTCTTCCTTTCTGCTTGCCATTAACGGGAGGTGAAAGAAACAGAGCAAAAACAGCGATACCGAAATCGTTTCGATGACTAGTTGAGTCAAGGCTAAATCCGGTGCCCGCAGCAAAACGAAAAATAGGGAAATCGTATAACCGACGGCTCCTAAGATGATAATGGAAGTTAAACGGGATCTTGCAAACAGAATGGCGACCGAGCCAATCACGATGATTCCAGCTAATACCAATTCATATATGCCGATCGGGGCAAAATTCCCTGTATCCAATTTAAATGCATCCTTCCAATAGAGCGTAAAGCCCAAGGAAAATATGAAGAAAAGGAAGATTGAAAGCAGATACGTCCGAATCGAACCTGTCATTAATACTTTCATGACGAAGGAAGCTGAACGTTCGAGCCCTCTTACCACGTTATCATACAAAGCATTCAGGGAGATGCGTTCAGGAATCCACTGAGTGACTTTCTGCCACTTCGGAAGCGTTTTGTATAATAGAATACCAAATGCTATGATGCCGATGGTCATCCATACTTCAGGTTCGAATCCATGCCAGAAGGCGATATGGACTTGGAAATCCGGTCCCGCCAAGCTCGGCTGTATGCCGGCTACAGCAGGTTTAATGATGGATGAAGACAGCAAGTTTGGAAAAATACCGAAAATGATGACCAATGAAGCAAGGATGATCGGGGATATTAGCATCCCGGCCGGTGCCTCGTGGGGCTTCCTTTCCAAAAGTTGTAACTGAAGTTTGCCAGTAAAGGGTTTGAGCACGACAATCATGCTATAAATAAAAGTGAATACACTGGCTACCCATGCAACCACAGGGAACAGGACCCCCCATGTCTCCATATTGAAGATATCCAATTGCAATACATTCACCATGCTGGCCAGGAACATTTCCTTGCTCAAAAAACCATTGAAGGGCGGAAGTCCAGCCATTGAAAAAGCACCTATCAGAGCGACAGTGAAAGTGATCGGCATCAACTGCATCAATCCGCCAAGCTTTCTGATATCACGCGTACCGGTTTCATGATCAATGATGCCTGCAACCATGAATAGGCTCCCTTTAAAGGTCGCATGATTAATCAAGTGGAATACTGCTGCAACCGTGGCTGCCAAGTATATATTTTCCCCCAACGTTTCATAGTGGAGTGCCGCAGCTCCAAGCCCCAAAAGCGACATGATCAATCCGAGCTGACTGATGGTGGAAAAAGCAAGAATCCCCTTCAAATCAGTCTGCTTGATTGCAAAGAATGAGCCCCAGAACAGGGTGATCAATCCGGCGATCGAAACGAGCCAGAACCATAATCCTGATTCTGCAAAAACAGGGCTTAATCGGGCAACCAAATAAATGCCAGCCTTGACCATTGTGGCGGAATGAAGGTAAGCACTGACCGGAGTAGGGGCTTCCATCGCGTCAGGAAGCCAAATATGGAACGGGAACTGTGCGGATTTAGTGAACGCGCCAAGCAGCACAAGCAAAAGTGCAGGAACGAAGAGCGAGTGGTCCATAAGTTCCCCGCTTTGGGCAATCAATTCACGTATGCTGAATGTGTTCCCCATAATGGAAAGGAGAATGATGCCTCCAAGCATGCTTAAGCCTCCAAGTACAGTGATCAGCAGCGATTTCTGCGCCCCGTAACGTGAACGCTCCCTCTCATTCCAATATCCTATCAATAGAAAAGATGATAAACTCGTGAATTCCCAAAACGAATAAAGGATTATTAGATTATCGGAAAGGACGACACCAAGCATCGCCCCCATGAAAAGCAAAAGGAAGACGTAAAATTGGTTAAGCTTTTCTTTCTCCTTCGATAAATAGAAAATTGAATAAAGAACGACGAGTGAACCAATACCTGTAATGAGCAAGGCAAACAAAAGCCCTAGTCCA
This sequence comes from Peribacillus sp. P4_D6, assembly GCF_056401795.1. Lineage (NCBI taxonomy): Bacteria > Bacillati > Bacillota > Bacilli > Caryophanales > Bacillaceae > Peribacillus > Peribacillus sp. P4_D6. The sequence continues at coordinate 45,559 of NZ_JBFUIQ010000019.1, read as the reverse complement.
TCGACATAGAAATCAACATCTATTCCGAGAGAAGGAATCCATGTTGCGCTTTCCATAACGATATCCCCTTGTTTGGTCAAGGAAATGAACCTTGAAAAATAGGTGAAAAGGAGAATCGGTAAAATCAATACAAACCAACCTGTATGTATTTGACGAAATAGTTTGTACAATATTGGTACAATAAGTGCTAATAGAAACGGTGATAATACCGCCCAATGAAGTAAAGACATAAACTCCCCCCTTTTTTAAAAAACGAAGTCAGTCGTCTTATTATGCTTTTTTCACGCAATCCTAGACGTTAGGAAATCTTCGTTGAATATGTATTTTTTTATCGAATGCTTGCCTCGCTTAAAAGTATAACGCAATTTATGAGGGTTTGCATGGCTTTAAAAACGGTGAAGGTCAACTAGAATGATGTTTTATATATAGGTAGAAAAGGAGGGGGAACCGTCCTGAAAAATATATTAAAAAAAGTTTTTCAACGGTGAATGAGCAGAGTATCCATTGTGAAATCGTGGATTATCTTGCGTAATATAGGATAAAAGACACATTGATAGAGAAATCATGTAAAACACTTATTTATTTAGCTATTTGCCAATCATCAATCCTGTTATTCAGCCTCTCCTTTGCCATTTATGGGGAAATGCAAATGCTCAAGTTATTTGGAAATTTGGGAATCTATCAAGGGATGCTGGAATTCTTTTCTGAAGCCGGCATCAAGCTGGCGCTGCTGATCGTATTGCTCCTTTTATTCTTCATGGTTTTTGCTGCATTGAAGCTGATCTCCGATACGATATTGGAGCTGTCTTTATTATTCTTTTCCAAGGATTCGGAGGGTAAAGCCCTGAACAGTGTAAGAAAGGGGTCTGTCATTTATATGATTGGCGGTGCCTGTTCATTGTTCAGCGTTCAATTCATCTTCGGGCTTGGGTCGATCTTTATCGCGACGAATGTCGTGGCTAGTGGGATTGGTCTTCTTTCCGATCTTCGTTTGGACGGCATTGATTTCAATAGTCGCTTATGCGGGATTGAAGCTTTATAACAGCGTCATTGCAAGTCTTCCCATATAGCGAAAAAGAAGGTGCCATAGCGGCACCTTCTTTTTTCACTCGGCAGTCTGGCTGATATCTTTCCAAATCAATAGATGGGGTGAATGTGAATAAATGGATTGTAGATTGGGATGGCTTGTCCCTTCCAATCCAAACCCCTGTTGTATAGTTTGCTGTCAGACCGACAAACCACATGTCTTTGACATCATTGGTCGTACCGGTTTTACCGCCGACATAATCTGTAGGAAAGTAGTGTTTTCGGGCTGTCCCGGAAAGCGTTGTTTCATGGAGCAGCTGCCGCATCTTGGCTACGGTGCGTTTGTTCCATATCTCCTTGGAGCGGTCTTTCCATTTATAAAGGACTTTACCTTCTTGGTCGGTGACTTTTGTAATGGCTCGTGCTGGCTGATAGTTTCCGTCATGGAAAGAAGTATAAGCATTTGTGAGTTCAAGGGGACTCATGCCATATTCGAATCCGCCTATGGCCGAACACGTATGGTGGTCTTTTTTGCTGACTTTTCTAAAGCCAAAAGCATCCAGGTACTTGAAACTCGTTTCCACCCCCATCTTTTCAAAGAGTCTTATGGCGGGTGTGTTATACGACTGAGCAAAGGCAGTTCTTAGTGTGACCATCCCATAGCTGTCTCCGCTATAATTTTTTGGCCAATAGCTATTGCTGCAATAGCTTGCTCCGCTAACGAGCTGATTAATGTCAGCATCCGTTTCTTCTAAATAGGGAGCATAATCAAGAAGCGGCTTAATCGCAGACCCTGGCTGCCTATAGCTTTGGTATGCCTGATTGAAAGAATTTTTTTTTTAATCTTTTCCCCCAATCAAAGAGACAAGCTCGTGCGTATGATGCTGTATAACCACTAAAGCTCCCTCGATATCATTGACACCGATTTTTGATTGTACAGCAGTCTTTGATTGTGTTTGCAGTTTAGTATCGAGTGCGGTATGGATGGTTACACCGGAATTCAAAAGCTTTTTGACCTTTTTATCCAACTCGGCTTCCGCGTTCTTACGTATAGTGACATCAGTGCTTTGCAGAGATTTGTCGAGACCCTCGGAGGATGCCACCAGGTTTTTCAATTCCTGATGAACATATGTCACGTAATCGGGATATAAGTCGACCGGGATGGACAAGTCTAATTTAATCGTACTTTTAATTAAGACTTTCATACTCGGCCTGTTCTAATGCACCATTGGCAACCATTTGTTCCAGCATTCTCTCCTGACGCTTTTTCGTCGCATCGAAATGTTCAAGGGGATTATAGTATTCCGGATTATTAGGGATTGCGGCAAGGAAGGCAAGTTCCGCCTTGGTTAACTCTCCAGTCGGTTTACTTTAAATAATATTGGGAAGCAGCTTCGATTCCATAAGCTCCATTACTGAAATAGATGGCATTCAAATATAGCTCCATGATTTCCGGTTTTGCTTTTTTTCGCTCTATCTGATAGGCATAAATGAGTTCACATAGTTTTCGGTTATATGTCCTATCATGTGATAGATAAACATTCCTGGCCAGTTGCTGGGTAATGGTACTGCCGCCTTGTTCGATTGTTTTATTTTGTGAATTGATAAGAAGCGCCCTGCTTATGCCGGAGAGGTCGACTCCTGCATGATCATGAAATTTCTGGTCCTCTGTAACGATGAACAGATTTTCCAGGAAAAGGGGGATGTCTTCAAGTTTTAAGTAAGTCCGTTTCTCACCAGTGGAAATTTCACTGATGACCTTTCCATTTGTTGCCTTCATGTAACTATTCTGAGCCAGTTCTATCGATTCAACAGGAATTCGCTCGTCGTGTACATGATAGGGAGATTGCGCTAAGGACCACTCCTGATGGGAAAGGAAAATGAAAAGGATCAATACCGGAACTAAGAGGGAAATCGTGATATAGCCAGATACGTGCGCATAGTTCAACTTCCTAACTAATATATTTTTAGTATGTCCTTGGAATGAAGGAATGAAAAAACGGTACTTTTGGTTCATTCATCCATCGTGATCCAAAAAAGGTAGACAATAAAGGGTTTTGGGTAAATTAGGTAATGACGGCGAGCGCGGTATCCGAATGGCAAAGAAATAACTTTCTAAATCTTCTGTTATAATAATCTCGTGAGAAAAAACCATGTTTGTTTATATGTTGATGTCAGGAATATGAAGGGGGTCATAAAAATGGAGGAACAACAGCAATATGTATTCATAGATTTTGAATTTACGATGCCGGAAGGAAAAGCCAATCCAACGGGGTTTTATCCGGAAATCATTGAGGTTGGTTTAGTCACCGTCATTAATGAGACCATTGAGGAACAATTCTCATCTTTTGTTAACCCATTGAAATTTCCAGTTTTAACGGGAAGATGCAAGAAGTTCTTGAACATTACCCAGGATCAGGTGGACCGGGGGATTTCATTTGAAGAGCTGGTTGCGTTATTGAAGAAAATAGATGAACAGCACCCGACGACGATTGTTACTTGGGGAAATATGGACATGAAGGTGCTTCGCCAGAATTGTCAGAAGGCAGGATTGGATTTCCCTTTTTCAGGGAAGGAAAATGATCTATGCCTGGAGTATAAACGCTTTTTCGGGGATCAAAATCAAACCGGACTTTGGAAAGCTGTACAGGCCTATGGCAAAGAGGGGACAGGCAAGCATCATAGGGCGCTGGATGATGCGATTACGACATATAATATCTTTAAGTTAGTGGAGAAAGATAAAAGTTATATGAAAAATCATGAACCGACGACAATTGGCGACCGCATTGATTTATCAAAGGTATTGAATCATTTAGCGTTATAAAAGCCAAATCATATACTACTGATTTGGCTTTTAAGCTTTATTTGAAATAATCCGCCGCTAGATCTTCAAGCAACTGTAAGCTTTTATCATTCCACTCTGTTTGGGCTTCGCTTAAAGTGCCTTTCATTTTATCAACAGCTTCTCTTAAGGATTCCTTATACTCCGGAATCTCCTCATCGAAAGTCCTTACCATATTCTTTGGTACATTGGTTTGTTCCCGGAATGCAAGAGCACGCCGCTGATGGAACATGGACACTTCCGTTTGCTTCGGGTTATGAAGATCTCCCTGCATGGGATGCTTCAAAACAGCCAACACTCTAACAAGATATGCAGCAGGTCTGATATCGGTGACTTCCCCGATGTATTTTCCAGTTTTATATATGGCGGTAACCTTATCGCCGATTTTAAAATCCTGTTCTGACATTTCCCTACCACCTTTCTTTTAACTTCCTTCATGATACATAAGAACAACGATTTTTCACAGCGAATTTGTTCAATTTCGTAAAGATGCTTTTTTTTTGAAAATCGTGTAAAGTGTACAAATGAAGATGAAAAATGGTGTTTCATGCCATTTTATTTTAAAAAGAAAGAGGTTATGTACAATGACAAACTTTCCGCAATTAACAAGTGAAGTTTTGGAAAATGAAAAAGCGGTCATCATGCAAACGACGATGGGCGATATTAAAATTAAACTATTCCCTGAACTGGCTCCAAAGACAGTGGAGAATTTCTTGACACATGCTGAAAACGGTTATTATGAAGGAATCATCTTCCACCGTGTCATCAAGGATTTCATGCTTCAAGGCGGAGATCCGACAGGGACTGGAATGGGTGGAGAAAGTATTTGGGGAGCTCCATTTGAGGACGAGTTTTCCATGCAATTATTCAATTTGCGCGGAGCTCTTTCCATGGCTAATGCAGGCCCGGGAACAAACGGCAGCCAATTCTTCGTCGTACAAGCCCAGCATGTGGACAGCAGGATGGGTGAGCAAATGAAGCAAGCCGGTTATCCGGAAGAAATCATCAGTGCTTATATGGAACAAGGAGGCACACCTTGGCTGGATCATAAACACTCTGTTTTTGGACAAGTGGTCGAAGGCATGGACGTTGTTGATACGATTGCTAACGTAGAGACAGTTACGGGAGACAAGCCAGCAGTTGACGTTGTCATTAAAGGGATCACCATTCTATAAATAAAGGCTGTTTTCACATACTTTGTTGCTATTTACCAGGTAGTGAGTTGTGGTTGATTTCCCCTCCAGATGCTCGCTTTCCGCAGGGCGGGMGGTGAGCCTCCTCGGCGTAAACGCTTGTCGGGTCTCGCACTTCCGCTCCAATCACCCTTAAATCGTTTCGTTTTAAAAACAACAATCTTTACGAAAAGAGCCTAAATAGAAGATAAGCGAGGGGCTCAGTGCCTCTCGTTTTTTATGTTTTAGTGGATTAGGCCCACTAGTGGATTGTTCTGGTAATTGATATAATGAGAGAATGCAGTTTAATTCCCTATCAGGAAGGATGTAACGGATGGACTTTCTCAATCATGCTTTACTAGGTTTGTTTCTTTACTTTCCGGAAGACAAGACTGAATATATCTCGGCTGGTATAACTTGCTTCATTTTTTTAGTGGCGGCGGTTTTTACGATGAGGGCAATTATAAGATATTCAAAGAAGGAAGAATTGAAAACGAAGCAATTCGAAGATGAGGTCACCAGAAGGAACCAGCGTATAAAGGATGATACCATTTCCTGATCCCGGAAGATGCCTGCATCTCGAGCCCCTTTTTTTTGATATTGATTATCTGAATATGAATGGTATTATGTTTTGTTAGAAGGTCGTAAAGAATTAAATGTTCCCTTCTCAGCATAAGCATTTTATACTATAAGCATAGAGATAGAAATTTTGGGGGCGTAATTGGTTATGCAAATCGTAGCTAAAAGAATGATTGCGGCAGATACGGTCAAGGATTTTTTCATTCAGCACTGGGAGACGACTCAAGTCGTTTTTTCAAGAGGCTTGTTTCATTATGCGGAACTTGAGGGTGTTGGGGTGATGGACGAGAATGGAAAAATCACAGGGTTGGGAACATACAAACTATCCGACCATGTATGTCAGATCATCTCTTTGAACAGTGAGCATGAGAATCAAGGTGTGGGCTCATCATTGCTTTATGTGATGGAAAATATCGCTAAGGAAAAAAATTGCCATACTATTAAAGCGATTACAACGAACGATAATCTACAGGCGTTGAAGTTTTTTCAAAAGCGTGGTTATGTCATTTCGGAAATCGTTAAAAATGCCGTGGAAGAATCACGGAAAATCAAGCCGGAAATACCATTCTACAGTTTTGATGGAATTCCGATCCGAGACGAGATCATACTGGAGAAATGCTTATAATAAGGTGAAATTCACCTGGATATTGATAGGGGGAATGGTTATGTTTAAGAAAATGGCGGCTGATGCCCTTGGTCTTAGTGATATTGGAAGTGTGATTAGTCCTGCAGATTATGACAAGGTGGATGCAGATGATTATATCATGCATGAAGATGGGGAAAAAATTTATTTCCTGATTAAATCGAAAACCGATGAGTACTGTTTCACGAATCAAGCGTTCATACATTTGGATGGCACAAGTGCAATCAGCAAAAAGCGAACACTTACGAGATATAGCTACAGCCAGTATACGATTTCCAATGCCACGCTTGAAACCGCAGGGACAGTGGATTTGGATGCGGAAATTAAATTTTCGATCGGTGCAAAGACTTTCTCCATTGATGTCCATAAGAAATTCATTGAAGAATTAAAGGACTTGTTCAAATCACTCGTGAAAATATCGGAAATTAGCCATGAGAATGAGTTTGCCCTTCAATATGCCCAGCAAAGCGTAAACCTTGCTTCTTCCACTTTGAACCAGGTTCGCACTGATGGAAGCCAAATGGCGGCAAGTTTCAAGGAAATTAATTCGGCCGCTTTCGATTGGTTGATGGACAGCCGGAAAAAGTACCATGTGAAAGATTTTGGCTTTGTTTTTGAGAAATATATCAATAATTAAAAAAGAAGGCGAACACAGAATAATGTGTCCGCCTTCTTTTTTAATTATTCAAATCACTCAATCCCGGGCTATGTTCATTTGGCATATCCGGCATTTCAGGCACAGGGAATCCTTTTGGCGGCTCGGTAACAGCAAGGTTTCCGCCATTTCGGCTCGGTGTCTCCCCTTGGAAAATCTCGCTGATCCGTGTTTGATCCATCCTGAAATTGAATTGGGCATTATGGTAGCCTAAATCCACATATTTGCGGCATTCAGGATATTTGTTCAAATCATAATTAGGTACAGGGAAGATTTTCCCCCAGTCGACGCCAAGCGTTTCCAATGCCTTGGCAAATGCATTTTGGTGGGCATTGTCGCGAACCATTAAAAATGCCAATGTTTCGCGCATTGATTTATTGGAACTCATTTCATAAATCCTGGACTTTTGCAGGACTCCCGTAGATTCAAGCATGACATTATTCAAAAGGTTCGCCACGAGAGTACCGTGATCATAAACCCATGATCCGTTCCATGGATTGCCGCCAGCATCGACGGGCAGGGATGCTTTCGCACCGATGATGAAATGGTGAGGGTTCGCGCCGCCTTTGATGACTTCATCCAATGGAGCGCCATCGGTACCGGAATCTCCAGGCATATCCCCGCCAGCACCATTCAGCAGCTGATTGATGGTAGATTGGACAAGTTCAACGTGGCTCAGTTCCTCCAAGAAAACTCCGCGAATTAAATCACGATATTGTTTAGCCTTGCCGCGAAAGTTGGCGCTTTGGAAAGAATATTGCATCATCGTCCGCATTTCACCGAATTGCCCACCAAGCGTTTCCTGGAGCACTTTTGCTGCATTTGGATCAGGCTTATCGGGAACGATCATATTGATTAAGTCTTCTTTATAGAAGTACAAATGGAAGCCCTCCTTAAAATAAATATTTCTAAGTTAGCTTCTGTTATCTGAATTAATTTATTCCTAAGGTAAAAAGTACCTTTATGGAATGACGGGAAGAGAGAAATACTAGAGGGAAGAACGATTTTGAAAGGATGTTGCACATGCTATCCAATCAGCAGCTAAAAGAATTTCAACAGCAATTGCAGCAAACGAAGCAAGAGTTGGAAGAACGATTAAGTGATTCAGGCAACTACGATTTAAGAAGAAGCATGGAGGATTCGACTGGTGAGTTATCGAGTTACGATAATCATCCCGGAGATGAAGGAACCGAGTTATATGAACGGGAAAAGGATTTGGCACTTACCGAGCATGATCAGGATGAAATAAGGGATATTGAACGAGCGCTTTCTGCCATCGAGGCAGGTGAGTATGGAAAATGCGAGGTTTGTTCAAAGGAAATACCTCTTGAACGTTTGAAAGCGATCCCTACTACGACTTATTGCGTTGAGCATACCCCCTCACAGGAAACTTCGGACAATCGGCCGGTGGAAGAGGAAGTGCTCGGACCCCCATTTGGGAGGTTTGATTATGATGACCGGCATGAATCGGTTGCGTACGATGCGGAAGATTCTTGGCAGGATGTTGCCAGTTATGGAACATCTGAATCGCCTTCCGATTTCGTAAATCCGCCAAACGATTACGAAGATATGTATGTCGAGTCCGAAGAAAATGTCGGCTATGTCGAAAATTATGAAAATTTCGTTGGTGTGGATATATACGGTAAAGAGGTAACGGTTTATCCGAACTCCCAATATGAAGAATTGAAGGAAGAACTTTTTGAAGAAAATATTCAAACCCCGTTTGGGGATTTGCCCCGATATGAGCATGATCCATATGTGGATGAAGAAAAAGATTGAAAAAGAAGAACCAGGATGCTAGGCCTGGTTCTTTTTTTAAGTAAAAGCCAATTTCAACCGGTTTAGCCCATCCATCATGACGCTGCGTGAACAACCGAGATTCATTCGTACGAAACCTTCTCCGCCAGGTCCGTATTTAGAACCAGGCTCCAATGCGAGCTTCCCTTGATGGATCAGTCGATCCTTTATTTCCTTGTCGGTCAATCCAAGGTCACGGCAGTCAATCCATAAAAGATAAGATGCTTCCGGATGCATGACATGCAGTGAAGGGATTTCGGCTGCAATGAATTCCTCAGCCACTTTTATATTCTCCTCAATGTAGCCAATCATGTCTTCAAGCCATTCCAAGCCCTCCCGATACGCGGCTTCCATTGCTGTTAAGGCAAAGATGTTAAGGCCATGGAAGGCTAGTTTCGTTTGCGCCATTTGCAGTTTCTTCTGCAATCTTTCACTACTGGTGATCAGGAAAGAAGCCTGAAGGCCGGCAATATTGAATGTTTTGCTTGGCGCCATCAATGTAACGGTCCTATCCGCTAATTTTCCTGAAAGGGAGCCGATCGGGTAATGCTTGGATGTTGTATGGAATAAGTCAGCATGTATCTCATCACTGACGATGACTACATCATATTTTTCACATAGCTCCCCGATCCGTAGGAGTTCATCCTTTGTCCAAACGCGTCCGCCAGGGTTATGGGGACTGCAAAAAAGGAATAGTTTCACTCCGCTTTTCAGCTTGTCCTCAAAATCGTTGAAATCAATCTCGAAGCGGTCCTTTTCTATGATAAGGGGACTGTTGACCACCTCCCGGTCATTATTTTTGATCATATCAAAAAATGGGGTATAGACGGGAGATTGTAACAGTATTTTATCGCCCGGGTTCGTGAATGCCTGGATTGTTGTACCGATTGCGGAAACGACGCCGGAGCTGAATGAAATCCACTTCTTATCGATTTGCCAGGAGTGCCGGTCTTTAAGCCAGCTTTGAATTTCAGTGAAAACCGTTTCAGAAGGGACGGTATAGCCGAAAATCGGATGATTCAAGCGTTCCATCAATGCCTTTTGAATGCCCTCAGGAGATGGGAAGTCCATATCGGCAACCCACATTGGCAGAATATCCTCGCGCCCATATAAGGATGTGAGGGAGTTTTTATCCCATTTTGCAGACCCTGAATTTTCCCTGTTGATTTGTTCTTCAAATATTGATTTATTCAAAATATCCACCACCGAATAAAAATTTGTCGTCTTCGCGAAAAGCCTGTTGTTATGATACTATGATATCATGTTCTTTGAAAATATTGAGCAGGTGATAAATTAGATGGATACACAGCAAATGAATTTAGCATTGGTTGCCGTTTTACAAGAATGGGACCCTTTCAAGATAGGTTGGGATCTATATGAGCCGGAAATTGCAGATACGGTCGTAGCAATCCGGGATATAGATGACCCGAAGGAACTGGCGGAAAAAATAAAATCCATTTACGAGTTCGCATTCGATGAATCCATTCAGATGGAAAAGTGCCTGGACGTTRCACGAAAGCTGCTCATCATAAAAAATGATGCCAGCTGTTCGATATAAAGGTGAAAAAGGTGTACCCGGAAATCAGGGGCACCCTTTTTTACGTTGTTTTTTTGCTCTATACCCATAGTTTGTTCAGTTAACTGATGGTTTGTGCAGTATACTCGTGAATTTCAGTGATTTACCCGTGAGTTTCGGCGATTTATTGGTGAATTGTGCTTTTACTCGTGAGTTTGTGCAGTATACTCGTGAGTTTTGGCTATTTACTCGTGAATTACAGCCATTTACTCGTGAATTACAGCGATTTACTCGTGAATTTACGTTGGGGTGGCTACTCCAATAAACCCCTTAATTAGTTGATACACTTCTTCAGGTTTTTCCTCTGGAAGAAGGTGCCCGGAATCCTCAATGACAACAAGCTCGGAATTAGGCAGGTCTTCATGGAGCCTTTCGCCGATACTCAATGGCACCACTCGATCATGTCTTCCCCAAATAAGCAGGCATGGTGTATGTATATCACTAAGGTCCTCCTTCAGCAAATCGATTTCCTTATCTCGAAGCATCCTTCCCAATGCCCGGAAAATATCATGCTTCTTTATGAATGGCCCTAGATATCCCTGCCGCATTTCATCGTCAATCATCGCCGGGTCATGGACGACATTTTTCAAGTTCTTTTCGATACCTGATTTTTGCAGATACCGTTTTATCCCGTATGAAAAGAAAGGCAGGTAACTGACCATCTTCATTTTTTCCGAATAGCCGGGCTGATAGCCTGAGCCGGCAAGTAGAATGGCATGGTCGACAAGATCAGGATATGACTTGATGAGCTGCAGGGAAATCTGCCCGCCCATGGAATGGCCGATGATACTGAATTTCCTGATTCCTTTTCCCTCCAGGAACATAACGACGGATTTAGCAATGTTTCGGAATGAATATGTATATCGATAATCTTTTCCGCTTTGCCCGAATGGCGGGAGGTCTATGGAGATCACATTGTATTCCTTGATTAAATGGGGGACTAATTTACGGAAACTGAAGCTCGATGACAAAAATCCGTGAAGCAGGACAAGGGTGGGGAGAGAATCATCGATTCGGTCATATTCAAAATAGATTTCGATATTCCCTACCCGTTCGAGACCTTTGATTGTATGACTTTCCATATAAACTCCTCCTCCGTTATTGTTCCATGATAAAAACCTATGTTACCCTGAATATTCCAAAAAAGGTCCTATAATACTGTTGCATAACAGTAATTGTAATAATAACGATGAAAAAAGACAATTACTATAACAGGTCACCAGCCAATTTTGATATAATAGTGTAAGTTTATCCTGACAGCATAGGACTTATTAAATTATATTGTCATATAGGTTTTTAAAAAAGTCTAATAAGGTAATTCGTGAGACTATCTGCCAGCCAAACCATCACAGCTAAATTAGTGAATTCCAAAAGGGGGGTTTTCCAATGCACTTGAATGAAGAGGAATTGGAAGTCTTGAGAATCATTGAAAATAACAGCCGGATTGATCTGAAGGATTTGGCTAAAATGACCGATCAATCAGATTCGGACATTGAAATAACATTGAAGAAATTGGAAGATATGCGGGTCATTGTACGTTACTTAACAGTCATTAACTGGGCTAAAGTGGATGAATACCATGGTGTCACAGCGATGATCGATGTAAAGGTCACTCCAAAACGCGGCGTGGGTTTCGATGATGTTGCAAAAAGGATTTACAAGTTCAAAGAAGTCGAGTCCGTTTATTTAATGTCTGGGGCATATGATCTTTCAGTCATTGTCGAAGGGCGTTCGATGAACGAAGTGGCAAGCTTCGTTTCGGAAAAACTTTCGACACTGGATTCCGTCATTTCTACGACGACTCACTTCATAATGAAAAAATACAAGCATGATGGCACCATTTTTGATCAAACTGAAGAAGATAAGCGGATAGTGGTGTCACCATGATTAAAACGAGTTATGTTTCAAAAACGATTGCAGAGCTTAAGCCATCAGGCATCCGCCGCTTTTTCGACTTGGCAGCCAATTTGGAAGGGGTCGTCTCGCTTGGTGTAGGTGAACCGGATTTCGTTACATCTTGGGCGGTAAGGGAAGCGGCGATCAACTCCCTGGAGGAAGGATATACCTCATATACGGCCAATGCCGGATTATTTGAATTAAGGTCGGAAATCAGCCGGTATATGGAGAAGCAGTTCCATGTTTCGTATAGACCGGATGATCAAATCATTGTCACGGTCGGAGCAAGCCAGGCCCTCGATATTGCCCTGAGGACCATCTTGAATCCAGGTGAAGAAGTCATTGTCGTCGAACCTTGTTTCGTCGCCTATGCACCGCTTGTGACCATGGCAGGGGGAATACCGGTCACGGTCCAAACATCCAAGGAAGAAGACTTTAAGTTGACTCCCCAACAACTCGAAGCGGCGATCACGCCTAAAACGAAGGCCGTTTTAATCTGTTCACCGAATAACCCGACGGGAACCCAGCTTGGGCAGGAAGAATTAGTGATGCTTGCTGACATCGTTAAAAAGCATGACTTGCTGGTGATTTCCGATGAAATCTATGCTGAACTTGCTTATGATGAGGAATTCACTTCTTTTGCTGCCGTTGACGGCATGCTTGAGCGGACGATTGTCATCAATGGGTTTTCGAAAGGGTTTGCGATGACAGGGTGGCGTCTTGGGTTCGTTTGTGCACCTAAGGAAATTTCCGAAGCGATGCTTAAGCTTCACCAATATGCGATGATGTGCGCGCCGACCGTTGCGCAGCATGCTGCATTGGAAGCTTTAAAGAACGGAATGCAGGATGTGGAAGAAATGCGTCGGAGTTATCGGAGAAGACGAAATTATATCGTGAAATCATTTAACGATATGGGGCTGGATTGCCATAATCCCGGCGGGGCTTTTTATGCTTTTCCATCAATCGAGAGAACGGGGATGACTTCGATGGAATTTGCTGAAAAACTTCTGACGGAAGAACTTGTTGCGGTTGTACCGGGAGATGTGTTCGGGGAAAGCGGTGAAGGCCATATCCGCTGTTCTTATGCATCCTCCATGGAACAGCTTCAGGAGGCGCTCAGAAGAATGGAACGTTTCATGAAGAATCATTGCCAATAAAAGCAAAAAAATAGGGATCCGGCCATTAGCAGCCGGATCCCTTTCCATAGGGGGAATTAGAAAAAAGAGTTAATCTAATGGATTAACATAGAAAGTGTTAATCATAGTATATCCAGTACCCAGAAAAAAAATACACATACTACGACCCATTTTTTGAATTAAGCTTGTGTTTTATATAAAGTATGCATAACTTTCAGAATTTTTTCTTCGCTAAAGTCCTTGGCTGTCCTTAGAATGAGCTCAGCTTTTTTGGTTCCGATTTCTTCAATCAATTTTTTTAAGTCCTCGTCGATACCAGCAGCGTTACCGGTCTGGGCATCCTTCAGGAATTCTGAAGCCGGAATGTCAAGAACGGTGGAAAGACGTGAAATGGTTTGCGTATCAGGAACGGATTCACCCGATTCATACTTTTCGATTTTCTTTGTGCCGATTCGTAATTTCAAAGCCAGTTCCTGTTGAGTTAGGTTGTGATCTTCTCGGTATTGACGGATATTCTTCGCGATATTTGACATGGTCAGACACTCCTTTTTCAGGAAATATATTTTTATTATGTAATTATTTTACCATATTATTACTTAAGTGAAGGGACGGAATATGTAGGTTTTGTGAAAAAAATGCCGCATCGAGAAATATCGAAACGGCATGTTGAATGTTAAATGAGATTAGTTGACTTAAGGAATACGAGTATGATCATGATCGGCACGATGTAGCGAATCAGGAAGTACCAAAGTTTAAAAAGTGATCGGCCGGGATCAGCGCCAGTTTCGAACTCCTTTTGTACCTCGATCCTTTTCATTTGATAACCGATGAAAAGGGATATGAACAAGGCGCCGACTGGCAGCGCGATATTGCTTGTCAGATAATCAGCGAAATCGAATATGGATAAATTGAAAATCTTCACATCCGAAAGCACCCCAAAGGACAATGCGCTAGGAATCCCAATCAGGAAAACGGTGATACCAGCTATCCAAGAGGCCTTCTTCCGTTTTGCGGAATCCCCCTTGATCATGGCTGCAACGACGATTTCGAGAATGGAGAATGCCGTCGTAAGGGTGGCAAATAATAATAATATGAAGAAAATGAACATGAAGATTCCGCCAAGCGCCATTTCATTGAAGACGGCAGGCAACACGACAAATACCAGTCCAGGCCCGCTTGAAGGGCTGAAACCCAGTGCGAAAACAGCCGGGAAGATGACCAAACCTGCCAGCAAGGAAATGAAGATATTCAGTCCAACTACCGAAAAGGCCGATTTTGTAATATCTTCTTTTTTACTTAAATAGGATGCGTAGGTTACCATCACGGAAACACCGACACTTAGTGCAAAGAAGGATTGGCCGAGTGCCAATAGGATCGTTTCCCCTGTTAATGCGGAAAAGTCCGGTTTCAAGAAGAATTTAACACCTTCCATTGCTCCATCCAGAGTCAAGGATCGGATAAGAAGGATGATGAAAAGAATGAACAATGAAGGCATCATATATTTATTAGCCTTTTCAATTCCCTTGGAAACGCCGCCTTGCACGACCCAAATGGTAAAGACCATGAATAATAACTGAGCGATGACCGTTTCATAAGGATTACTGATTATCGTATTGAAAAAGTTCCCATATTCCTCTTGCGTCAAGTTTGAGAGGGAACCTGTAAAGCTCCTTGCTAAATAGGAGATGATCCAGCCTCCAACAACACTGAAGAAGGAAAGAAGGATGATTGAAGCGACGACACCGCCATATCCAATCAATGCCCAAGGCTTTCCAGGGGCGATATGTTTATATGCGCTAATGGCATCTTTCTGTGCATTGCGGCCAATCGTGAATTCCGCTATTAATATCGGTGCCCCGATAAGCAGGGTGAATATAATGAAGAGCAGGAAAAAGACCCCACCGCCATTTTCCCCAGTCATATACGGGAGCTTCCAGATGGCGCCCAATCCAATAGCGGATCCCGCGGCTGCCAGGATGAACCCAAGTTTTGAAGTCCATTGATCTTGTTTTGACATGATGGAAAAACTCCTTTAGATGTAAAGAATATCTAGCTGTATATTATTTTTTTTAAAACATTTTCTCATCTTACTATGATTAGGGGCAATTGGATAGGTTTAATATTACAATCTTTAGAAAAATGAGTAAATATCTTAAGGGAAATAGGGGTTATTTGCAAATTTTTAGGTTAAGTTATATACAAAGATCTTATAATATTTATTATTTCCAAAAAACAAACATTTTTAATGAGTAAAATCCCAAAAAGTATGGTATACTTAACTTTGATTATTTTCCAATTATGTGATATAATTTTTTATTGCGTGAAAAGACGAAAAAATATATATAAAATAGGAGTGTTACCATGTCTGAAAAATTCGAAATTGGTGCGGTAGTTGCTGGTAAAGTTACTGGTATTCAACCATACGGTGCATTTGTTGCTTTAGATGAATCAACTCAAGGTTTAGTTCATATTTCTGAAATCACTCACGGCTTCGTTAAAGATATTAACGAACATTTAAAAGTGGGCGATGAAGTGAAAGTTAAAGTTCTTTCCATCGATTCAGCTGCTGGAAAAATCGGCTTATCGATCCGCGCTACAGAAGAAGCTCCTGAGCGTACTGAAGCTCCGAAAAAAGCTCCGAAAAAACGCCAAGCATCTGTTAAAGCGACATCTCACATCGAATCTACTGAAGGTTTCAACACATTGAAAGACAAACTTCAAGAGTGGATTGAACAATCTCAACGCGAAGACTTAATCAAAAAATAATTTTTTAGAACCGGCAGATCCTCGATCAGCCGGTTTTTTTTGTCCTGGTGCACATGAATGAAATAAAGCCGGGTCATGTGTTTATCCATGGTCCGGCTTTATTTTATAGAACATAACATTGTCGATGATCAAGATCTCAGCGAGTCGGTTTGGTTTCAGGCTCCCTGGAAATTTCAGGACTTGGTTTAAAGAGAAGACCAAGATTAATGAGACCGGCAATTCCAACCAATCCATAAACGATACGGGCCATTCCAGCATCTTGCCCCCCGAAAATCGAAGCGACCAAGTCAAATTGGAAAAACCCTATTAATCCCCAGTTGATTGCCCCGATTATAGTAAGAACAAGTGCAATTCTTTGTATTCCACTCATTGTGCAGCCTCCTTTTTTTGAAAAAATCAGTTCTTTACTTATCATGCATTTTCAGCATGTAAATATACATCCACTCAAAAGTTACGGGCGGATGTTTTGTATTTAAATGGAACATTGGTCATAATAAATAAAAAGAAAAACTAGCCTTGGCCCTGTCGTTCATTCGAAAACGGAGTCAATGTGGCATTAAAGGAGAGATACCATTGGAGAATTTCACATATAAAAATCCTACAAAAGTAATTTTCGGAAAAGGTCAGCTTGAAAGCTTAAAAACTGAAATTCCCGCCTATGGCGATAGAATTTTACTTGTATATGGCGGGGGAAGCATAAAGAAAAATGGCTTATATGAAAAAGTGATCAATGCCTTGAAAGAGATCGATGCAGAGGTGCACGAACTTTCCGGAGTTGAACCGAATCCACGCATCTCAACAGTCCGGAAGGGTGTTGACCTTTGTAAAGAACATGGGATTGACTTTGTCCTTGCGGTTGGAGGGGGAAGCGTTATAGACGCTACAAAGGCCATCGTTGCAGGTGCTAAATATGAGGGTGATCCATGGGATCTTGTCATTAAGAAGGCACCAGTCGAAGAGGCCCTTCCATTCGGAACGGTGCTGACTTTAGCTGCAACAGGCTCTGAGGCGAATTCCGGATCTGTCATAACAAACTGGGAAACGAAAGAGAAATATGGATGGGGAAGTCCATTGGTATTTCCGCAATTCTCCATTTTGGACCCTGAAAATACTTTTTCAGTACCAAAAGACCAGACGGTATACGGAATGGTCGATATGATGTCACATGTATTCGAAACGTACTTCCACCCGGAAACGCATGCACCGCTGCAAGATCGTTTTTGTGAATCGCTGTTAACGACGGTGATTGAAACGGCACCTAAACTATTGGAAGACCTGGAGGATTATGAGCATCGGGCCACTATCCTGTATGCCGGAAACCTAGCCTTGAATGGGTCGCTTGGGGTTGGTTACAGCGGTGATTGGGCAACGCATAACATTGAACATGCCGTTTCAGCTGTTTATGACATCCCGCATGCAGGAGGATTGGCCATCTTATTCCCGAATTGGATGAAGCATGTGCTCCATGAAAATGTCGCACGCTTTAAACAAGTTGCAGTCCGTGTTTTCCATGTAGATCCGGAAGGTAAAACGGATGAGGAAGCTGCCCTTGAAGGCATTGAAAGACTTAGGTCATTTTGGAGCAGCTTAGGGGCGCCGACCAATCTTTCGGATTATGGCATCGATGACTCACAATTGGAAGTCATGGCTGATAAAGCGATGAGCAGAGGGGAATTTGGACGATTCAAAGTCCTGAACCGTGAAGATGTCCTTGCCATTTTACGGGCTTCCTTATAAACAAGTGATATGATCCGATCTCCCTCCTTGCCAGGTGGGAGATTGCTTTATATGCATAATTCGTTATTTACTTGATCGATTTCTTGATTATGAGAATTACATCAGATAAAGTGAAAGGGAAACTAAAGAATTCAAGGAGGAATTTGAATGGCCCATATTCGTTTCGATTATTCAAAAGCCCTGCCGTTTTTCGGGGAGCATGAAATTACCTATCTACAGGATGCTGTAAAAGTGGCACACCATTCCCTGCATGAGCAGACAGGGGCAGGCAATGAATATCTTGGCTGGCTTGATTTACCCGCCAATTATGATAAAGAAGAATTCTCAAGAATCAAAAAAGCGGCCGCGAAAATAAAAGAAGATTCAGAAGTGCTGCTGGTTATCGGAATCGGTGGATCATATCTGGGAGCACGGGCAGCAGTTGAGATGCTTCAACATAGTTTTTATAACATTCTACCTTCGGATAAAAGGAAAGCACCGCAAATTTTATTTGTCGGTAATAATATAAGCTCTACATATATGCAGGACGTGATGGACCTATTGGAAAATAGGGATTTCTCGATCAACGTCATCTCTAAATCCGGTACGACCACGGAGCCTGCACTGGCCTTCAGGATTTTCAGGAAACTGCTTGAACAAAAATACGGCGTTGAAGAAGCTAAGAGCCGCATTTATGCTACGACTGATAAAGAGAAGGGCGCATTAAAAACGGTAGCAACGGAGGAAGGTTTCCAAACATTCGTCATTCCTGATGATGTTGGCGGACGTTACTCGGTCTTAACGGCTGTAGGGCTGCTTCCGATTGCTGTCAGCGGGGCGGATATCGATCAAATCATGGAGGGAGCCGAGCGTGCCAGGGCCGACTTCAGTTCTTCCGAGCTAGGGGAGAATCAGGCATACCAATATGCGGCGGTTCGGAATATCCTTTACAATAAAGGGAAAACGATTGAAATGCTGATAAACTATGAGCCTGGACTTCAATACTTCTCTGAGTGGTGGAAACAGTTATTTGGAGAAAGTGAAGGAAAGGATCAAAAAGGGATATTCCCTTCATCGGCTAACTTCTCGACCGACCTGCATTCATTAGGGCAGTATGTCCAGGAAGGACGGCGTGATCTTTTTGAAACGGTCATCAAAGTCGATAAGGCCCGTCATGAAATCGTGATTGAAGAAGCGGCCAATGACTTGGACGGCCTGAATTACCTAGCAGGTGAAACGGTGCAATTCGTGAATAATAAAGCATTTGAGGGTACGCTGTTAGCCCATACGGACGGTGGCGTTCCCAACCTGATCGTAACGGTTCCTCAGCTCGATGCTTATACTTTTGGCTACCTTGTATATTTCTTCGAGAAAGCTTGTGCAATGAGCGGTTACTTACTGGGAGTAAATCCATTTGATCAGCCTGGAGTGGAAGCCTATAAGGTGAACATGTTTGCTCTTTTAGGCAAGCCGGGTTATGAAAAGAAAAAAGCGGAGCTTGAACAGCGCTTATAATATAAAAGGCAACAAGCCGGAATAACATCCGGCTTGTTGCCTTTTTTTTGGTTCAACGCCAAAGGGTAAGAATAAACATATTCGATACTGGTATCGAAAATGAAAGTGGGGGGGTAATTAGTATCGAGGAGCTAGAGAAACTGAGAACGGTTCCCCGGTCCGCAAGAAGCCTGCCTGCCGGATGGAAAGAAGATGTAAGATGTTAAAACAAGAGAAAATCAAAACTGGAATCATATTGGGAGACTTAAATATTTTTATATCTTTTGGTGCTGGGGTTTTATCCTTTATCTCTCCTTGCTGTTTGCCCTTATATCCTGCTTTTTTATCTTATATTACAGGATTATCAGTTAACAAATTAAATAGCAGGCCAATTTTATTTACGATCTCTTTTATGAATACATTGATTTAATTAGACAAGTAGGTGCTATTTTGATAATTGTTTTTGGTTTAATGATTATTGGGGTTTTTCAACCAAAATTCTTAATGATGGAAAAGAAAATAACTTTTAAAAATCGCCCATCCGTTAGATAGGTTCTATTTTAATTGGGATAGGATATGCTGCTGGTTGGACTCCTTGCATAGGACCCATATTAGGGGCCGTTGTAACCCTTGGTTTGTCTACAGGTCAGATGTTAATAATACAAAAAGTGAACCTGACTAAAAAAGAAGGCAAAGAATTATTTAAAAAAATCCTAGTTCATTCAGAGAAAAAAGGAATTCCCACTTTTCCCAAAAAGAAAAAAGCCTAAAGCGGTTTTTCTGCTCAGGCTCTTTTTTTAGCTTTTGGTCTTCATATAAATTTGAAACAAAGTTTGATCAAAACACGCAATAAATATATTTAGTTTAGCATTGAACTAAAGAATTTAATACCAACGAGTATACAAATATCCCCACAAATGACCACGACCATATACACCTTGAAAGAGAACATTAGCAGTAGCGCGTGCAAAATTTAGTGAAAATAGATTTAAAATGACCTAAGATACTTGACTGCAGTCTCAGCATATATCTCGGCAGATTCTACTAAGTTCTCCACTGAAACCCGCTCATCGTACCCATGGATAGTGTGTTCCAGCCCAGGACCGTAAAGGACGGTTTCAATGCCATGGCGCCGGAAGTGACTGGCATCACTTGAACCAAGCAAAAGTACGCTGAAGACGGGTTCCTCCATTCCAAGGACACGCTGGATTCCCAGTTCTATGGCCCTCACAATTGGACGATCCTCTAAGGTCCAGTTCGGGTTAGTACAGGGTACCATTGGCTCTACAACCGCACCTGGCGCTACAGCACTAACAAGATTCCTAGCGATATCAAGTACAAACTCGGGCTTCATACCGAATGGAACCCGGGTATCCACTTTAATGATACACTTGTCTGCGACGACGTTCACATTTGTTCCTCCCTGGATTATACCTGGATTGTAAGAGGGACGATAAAGTAACTGTGACAGTAAGGGATTTCCTAGACTCTGAGATAGGAGCCACTCAGTATTGTACAAAAGTTGACAAGGCTCTGGCGGAGGCGTTGCCTTGAGCTCCCATAGCTTGGTTAGTGCTTCGACCGCGGCTGCCCCTCTTCGTACGGCGGAGATTCCATAAAGCGGTTGTAGGCTGCCATGATCTGTCTGACCTGGTATGATCACCTGCATCCATGCCTTGCCCTTTTCACCGGCATTCGGATGGTAGCGGTCCGTTGGTTCACCAATCAGACAAGCATCACCCTTAATCAATCCTTGATCCAGGAGCGAGGCCACCTCAATGCCGCCAGTCTCTTCATCCGGAGAGGCAATAACTCCTAGGCTACCTTTCAAATTAAGAGTGGGGGCGAACTCCTGAAGTAGTCCAGCCACAAAAATCAGTGATGCCAAGCCTCCTTTCATATCGGAGGCTCCCCTACCCAAAAGCATACCTGCTCTGACTTCTCCTGAGAAAGGATCGAAGGTCCAATGTGAACAATCGCCTGCAGGTACGACATCTGTATGTCCACAAAATAGGAGCCGTGGACCAGGTACCCTGGTTAAGGGAGCATCACAGGCCACGGTAACCAGCGCATTTTCGCTACGGCGGTGCTCGGTAATCAAGAACCCTTTTGCTGCTAGGTATCGGCTAATATGGCGTCCCATTTCTGCTGACCGCTTCTTAAACTCGGGCGATGGATTTTCAGATGGAATTCGAATAAATGAAGCAGCAAGTTCGACTAATTCCTGTTGCCTTGACCTTATCAGTTGCCGGATCATTCTGGTACTCATATAAATACATCCCCTCCATGTCCAGCATTAGCCGCAAGTATTTCTATACTATTCTATGGGCTGTTCCTAGTTCATATTTCTGAGGTTAAAAGTGGGGAATTTAAAGTCTCGTTCAATGCTATAGTTAAACTTAATGAGCCAAAGAGCCAAAGTAATATATGGGCAGCGTCAGGAAAATTGTGCTTAACGTTGTAAAACCGCATTTTTCCTGACGCTACCAGCAGAAGATCCAGTAATTACGAATGGAGGAGGAGGAGGGAGCGACGAAGCTGAAATAAAAGCGTAAGGAAAGCTTGGAAATCAGTGAGGAAGCCAATCTTCCTTTATGCCTGATCAAGGGGACAATAGAGTCATTCCAGGTTTTTTTTAGGCGCTTTGGTTAAGCTAATAGAAAATTAGCGAAAGAGGTTTTATACAATGATTAAAATTTCTTCTCAGTTGGAAGGGAAAACATTCGGGTTGTTCGATTTGGAGACAAAATTAAAACCGGAAGGATATGCGATAGGCGGAGGATGGGATTATGACCACGGGTCTTTTGATTATAAGATTGATGACAGTGATGGCTACCAATTCTTGCGGGTCCCTTTCAAGGCTGTTGATGGTTCACTCGATCAGGACGGGGTAATGGTCGAACTCTTACAACCGTTCTTGTTATCTCATAAGTACGAGGACGGGAATGACGATGAAGGAAATATCGGAAACCTTTCCGCCTCCTTCAATCAGTTTGCCGAGCCTGAAAATCCGGATGCCGAATTTCCGGAAAACTATATCTCTTTAGGAAAAGCGCTTGTCCGTAATCTGGAAAAGCTTTTATTACATTAATCATCAATGATGATTAGAGTGTCATCACGATGGATGATTACATCTCCGGGGGGCTTGATTAAGGTCTTGCCTCCTGAAATGATGCCAACCAATAAAATGTTTTGATCGAATAGCTTAACGTTCAGCTGTTTGAACGTCAATTCCGCCCAGTCATCCTGGATGGGCAGCTGTTTGAGGCTCAATCCATCCAGCTCATTTTGTTCTCTGGCTTCCGTTATGATCCCCTTCGATAAGCAATCCTGCATATATTCACTCGCGAATTTATTCGTTTCGACTATACCGTCCGCCCCAGCCCGTAAAGCATTTTCCTTTTGTTCATGCGTCAATATTTCCACAAGACAATATACATGCGGATTCAGCCCTTTGACGGCCAGTAACGTTAAAATCGAGAACATATCCGTTTGCAGTTCGTCTTGTTTAAGGTCAGCCGTGATCAGGACGCGTATGGCTTGTTTAATATTGGCTTTCTGCAAAATGGAATCCAATGTAGCTTTTCCTTGGATAAAGTGGATATTCGTTCGTGGAAGCGGGTGCTTTTGCAGTGTATCATCGATAAGGACAATGGATTGATGGTGCTTGCGATCATGGATGTTTTGGATGATTCTCTTGGAACGGCCATTCCAGCCCACAATGATAATATGTCCGCCGCCGCCGAATACTTTCTTTCCTGTTAGAAATTGCTGTTCATTTGAAATGGAAATTTTTGCAATGTACGCAAAGTAAGAGGTAATCAGGCCGGCGCCTGACAAAATGAGGACCATCCCAATGATTTTGCCAAGATTGGTCACGGGAGTGAAATCTCCATAACCCACCGTTGACATCGTCACGATTGCCCACCAGATGCCATCAAGTAAGGTGGGGAATCTCTTCGGCTCCACAATGTGGATCAAGACCCCGAATGAAAGTAAAAATAATGCGATGATGGAAAGCAATCTGATGAAACGCGGAAATCTGGGAACGGTGCTGATGAATGGACCGAATCGAATCATTATTTTCACACCCTTTGAGCTGATCCTTATAGTATGGTCAAAAAAGGCATGGCTCATAAGGGTCCGGACAGACAAACTTTGAATGATGAATATCGGCATATTGCCTGATCGAATTACGGTAAATGATAAAAGCCCTCCGGAAGATGTCGGAAGGCTTTTAGTGCTGAGTCACGTATCCTGAATGGACTTCATGCTCGATGGTTGATTATATGCCCATTTCAGCTTCGGTATTCCTAAATCTTTTGTTAAACCCTTCTCCGGACGTTAAAGTTATCACTGATGAGCAGCCAGTTTTGAGGGAAGGCTAAGCCGAGCTTCCAATAACTCATTCCCCTTAGATTCAGTTCTTTGATTAAATCGAATTTTGCCTGAATCGATCTGGCATCTTCAAACCACACCTCATGCTG
Organism: Peribacillus sp. P4_D6; assembly: GCF_056401795.1. Taxonomy (NCBI): domain Bacteria; kingdom Bacillati; phylum Bacillota; class Bacilli; order Caryophanales; family Bacillaceae; genus Peribacillus; species Peribacillus sp. P4_D6. The sequence continues at coordinate 21,774 of NZ_JBFUIQ010000019.1, read as the reverse complement.
CCTATCCTCTATATCGGTATAGTTGAAGTGCGGGGCCTGTGCGGTTTCATCATACTCGATGGCAACATTATTGGCCGCCGCAATCTGGATGGCCTGCTGCGGACTCACAGCCTTGGCAGTGGATCCCTGTACAAAAGGCAGGGTCCAATCATAGCCATATAGGTTTTGCCCCATCAGGATCTTGTTGGAAGGAATATCGGTGACGGCATATTCGAGAACTTCCCGAACAGGTCCAATAGGAGACACAGCCATTGCCGGTCCGCCGCTATATCCCCATTCATAAGTCATGATGATGACGAAGTCGACGATTTCACCATGTGCTTTATAGTCATGTGCCTCATACCAACGGCCTTTTTGCTCAGCACTTGTTTTAGGGGCCAGTGCCGTGGAAATGAACCATCCTTCCTTCTTGAAGCGATCCCTTGCTTTTCGGAGAAATTGATTATAGGCTTCTCTATCGGCCGGCCGTAAATACTCAAAGTCAAAGTGGATATCCCGGAAACCGTATTTCTTTGCCGTTGTAACGATATTGTTCAGGAACTTATTCTGAACGGAAGTATTCGTTAAGATGATTCGCCCGAGCTCATCGCTGAACTGGTCATTCTCCTGATTTGTAATCACCATCATCAGGACATTTTTATTTTCCCTGGCGATGGCAGGGAAGTCATCGAGCAATGGCTCTTTTAAGGAGCCGTCTCGCAGCGCCTGGAAGCTGAAAGGGGCTAAGTAGGTTAAATATGGCCCAGCTTCCCTGGCGGCCGTCTCAAGGGCCGGTGCAACCGTCGTACCCCTCGGCTCGACATAGCCGTTGAATTCGGCGGTCCTTTTCCTCCGTGCCGGAATATAAAGCCGGTATCCAACGGATAGGATTTGATTTTCGGAAATGCCATTTATATTTGCCAATTCTTGAACAGGGACATCAACCCTTTGGGAAATGGAATAAAGACTATCACCCGGTTGAACGAAATAATAACTGCCGACGATTGGAATGACAAGGGCCTGCCCCGAAACAAGATTATTTGGGTTAGGGATCTTATTTGATTCAACGAGCCTGTCAACGGTTACGCTGTACGTCTGGGCGATGCCATATAACGTCTGGCCTGGCCTAACCACATGTATTTGCAATTCTTTTCCCTCCTACTGAAAGTTTCCTAACAGTTTATGAGCATAAAAAGAAATTCATGATAAAGAGCTCAGGATTGGGAGAAACGCAAACGAAAAAAATTCAATAAATTGGCAATAATAATTTAAGCTTAAAATGCTAATTAATATTAGTAGGAGGTGAAAAACACATGGCAAACAACAATAACAGCAATCAACTTTTAGTATCTGGTGCAGAACAAGCCCTACAACAAATGAAGAATGAAATCGCTAGTGAATTTGGTGTAAACCTAGGTGCTGACACTACTTCTCGCGCTAACGGATCTGTTGGTGGGGAAATCACAAAACGTTTGGTTCAAATGGCTGAACAACAACTAGGCGGTTCAAACTTCTCTCGTTAATTAATTGAATAAATATGGATTTGAAAGAGAAGGAGCATCGCTCCTTCTCTTTCGCATGGTTCAGCCATGTGACTGCCAAGCTTTTAAAATCTTGATTGCCCTTTCAGGGAAATCGGTCATGATGACGTCGACTCCCAACTCTGCCAGCCTGACGATGTCGGCTTCATCATTGGCGACCCAAGGCCGGATTTTATATCCGAGTTTTTTCGCTTTTTCTTTAACCGCTGGAGTCAGGCTGTTTTTATCTGGATGAAAACCCGATTCCTTTTTATCACGTAAGATTTCTTCGAAGTTTTCAGGAAGTCCCTCGAACAATAATGCCCGTTCAAGATCTGGGGCAAGCATCTTCACTTTTTCAATGGATTGATGGTTGAAGGAAGAGAGGATCACCCGGTTTTCCATTCCATATTGACGAATTGAATCAATGATCTTCTGTTCGATTCCTTCATAAACGAGTTTATCCGTCTTGATTTCGACATTCATCAATAAAGCATTTCCCTTAGCCCAGTCGAAAACGTCCTTTAAAAAAGGAATCCGCTCCCCAAGGAATTCATTGGAAAATTTGCTCCCGGCATCAGCCGTTTTCAGTTTTTGTGCCGAATGATCTTTTACATGACCAGTAAGGGTGGTCGTTCGATCAAGTGTTTCGTCATGGATGATGACCAATTCCCCGTCAGAACTGAGGTGGACATCGAACTCGATCCCCTCGGCCCCGATTTCTGCCGCCTTTTGAAAGGCTGCCATGGTATTTTCAGGATGCGTCCCCTTGGACCCTCTATGGGCGAAAATCAGTATGTTTTGCAAAATCATCACTTCCCCTTTAAACTTTATCTTGAACMCTATCATACATGTACGCTTGAATTGTTTCAGCAATGTTTAATAGACAATATTTTAAACAACGAGTAAAATACATATGGTATTTCCATAAATAGGTGTTCGAAACATGAGGTGAATAAAATGAATATGTGGGAAATTTTTGTTGCAGTTATCCTTGGTCTTGTAGAAGGATTAACTGAGTTTGCTCCTGTATCGTCAACAGGGCATATGATTATCGTCGATGATTTATGGCTGAATTCGAAAGAGCTTTTCGGGAGTGAAGTGGCTAATGCCTTTAAGGTGGTCATCCAGCTTGGTTCGATACTCGCCGTTGTGGTGCTCTTCTGGGGGCGATTCATGGACTTGCTTGGTTTAAGGAAGCTGAAAGGCACATCCGCTGGGAACGGCCAAAAGCTTAACCTATTGCAGATCATTGTCGGATTGTTGCCGGCAGGCGTTTTAGGTCTATTATTCGAAGATTACATTGATGATCATCTATTTACGATGAAGACGGTTATCGTCGGATTGTTCCTAGGCGCATTTTTGATGATTGCTGCGGATAAATTCCGTCCAAAGCTGACTGCAGAGACGGTTGACCAAATCACTTATAAACAAGCCTTAGGTGTAGGATTAATTCAATGTTTGTCACTATGGCCGGGATTTTCCCGTTCAGGTTCAACGATATCAGGCGGTGTGCTATTAGGGATGAGCTATCGGGCTGCTTCCGATTTCACGTTCATCATGGCAGTGCCGATCATGGCTGGTGCCAGTCTCTTGAAAATCGTGAAATACTGGGATAGCTTCACGCCTGAAGTCCTGCCATTCTTTATTGCAGGTTTCATCAGTGCATTTATCTTTGCATTATTCTGTATCCGCTTTTTCTTGATTTTAATCAATAAAGTTAAATTGACTCCTTTTGCCATTTACCGGATCGTCTTGGCGGTTGTGCTTCTATTCATTATTTGGTAATACGAAATGAAGCTTGAAAGAGGAGAGGAACCACCCCGTTGATTCGGGGTGGTTTTTTGTGCGTCCGAAAATGAGCAGGATTCCTATGAAATTAATAACGAATGATAATTTAGTTTTTAAGTTTTTAATTCGTCATTATTGAGTAAAAACTCAATAAATCTTTTTATAATAAAAAAATATTCGGTTTTCAGTGCAGTTTCAGTCATAATTAGTAAAAAAATATAAATAAAATAAAACTGCCTGAGCGTAATGATACCAACGTGTTTGAGTATTTTCCGGAATATTCAAATGATTACATAAACTATTTCCATATAATTTATATGATATAATTTTAGTATAAATAAAGTACATGTGTACACCTGGGGAGGACAACATGAGAAATGACCAATTGAAGAAAACGATTGGCTTTTGGGTTGGAACATCTATTGTAGTTGGTACAGTTATCGGTTCTGGTATTTTCATGAGACCTGGTGACGTGCTTGAATTGAGCGGTAATTCAACCATGGCCTTGTTAGCTTGGCTGATAGGCGGTCTGATTACCCTTGCAAGCGGGTTGACGATTGCGGAAGTGAGTACACGGATTCCTAAAACGGGCGGCTTATATGTCTATATGGAAGAAGTGTACGGTAAAGCATGGGGATTCCTATGCGGCTGGGTTCAGACATTGGTATACGGACCTGCAGTCATGGGCGCACTCAGTTTATACTTCGGGTTATTAGTTGCAGGAATATTTAAGATCGCTTCAAGCTACTCTTTGGCGATAGGGATTCTTACGATTGTATTCATAGCAGGCATGAACTTGCTGGGGACAAAATACGGCGGTATCATCCAAACCTTATCGACCGTTGCTAAATTGATCCCGATCATTTTCATAGCGGTATTCGGGATCGCACAAGGTGATATGCCTGTATTCAATATCGATAGCGAAAGTTCAATGAAAATCAGTATGGCCGGTGCGATTTTGGCAACGCTCTGGGCGTATGATGGCTGGATGAATGTCGGCTTCATGGCAGGGGAAATGAAAAACCCGCAGAAAACGTTGCCGCGGGCAATCATAACGGGATTGGTCGTGGTCATGGTCGCTTACTTGGGTGTGAATCTTGCCATGCTTCATGTATTGGGGGCGGAGGGAGTCATAGCCCATGGTACGAATGCAGCGAATGTTGCAGCAACGCTTCTATTCGGTGAATTGGGCGGGAAATTGATATCGATCGGAATTGCGATTTCAATCTTCGGTTGCTTGAACGGAAAGCTTTTGACCTTCCCGCGCATTACCTTGGCGATGGCGACTGATAAAATGATGCCAGGCCATAAACAAATCGGAAAAATATCGCCCAAGTTCAAAACGCCTATAAATGCCACGGTATTGCAAGTGTTCATTGCAATCATCATGATGGTAGCAACAGACCCTGACAAACTTACCAATATGGCTGTTTTCTCTGTCTTCTGTTTTTATGGATTAGCCTTCTTTGCGGTCTTCATCTTACGCAGAAAAGATCCGGATGCAAAAACGTATAAAGTGCCGTTTTACCCATTCATCCCCATCGTGGCGATTGCTGGTGCAATATACATCGTTTTAAGCACGTTAATCCAAACACCTTTAAATGCCCTGTACTCAGTGATCATCCTCATTATCGGTATGCCAGTGTACTGGCTCCTTAAGAAAAGCGAGCGGGATGGTAAACGTTCAAATTAATGAAAAAACCTTCACTGCATGCAGTGAAGGTTTTTTTAGTTGCTGGAATGAAATTTTCCCGTTGGATAGAGTGGTGAAATAGACAACTCGGGAAGTTCGTATTAACATAGGGGGAAAGTTAAATAGTGAAGGGTCTGAACAAAAGTGAATTATATCGAGCCTGCTGGTAAATCATTCAGGAAAACGATCTTGGCTTTATTTCTCGGTAGCTTTGTAACGTTTGCGGATCTGTATAGTACCCAACCGGTCATTCCGGTTTTCGCAAAGCAATTTGGAGTCTCTCCTGCAATTGCAAGCCTTACATTATCTTTCGCGACTGGAACGCTTGCACTCTGTTTATTGCTCGTTTCTTTTTTCTCAGAAAATATCGATAGGAAAAAAATAATGGGGACGGCGCTCACTCTGTCTGCATTGTTATCCATATGTGTCAGCTTCATCCAGGATGATCTATACATCCTGATCGCAATTCGGGCGATTCAAGGAGCGGTGCTTGCAGGTTTCCCGGCCATTGCTATGGCCTATATCAATGAAGAATTTCATCCGAAAAGCCTTGGCTATGTGATGGGGATCTATGTGAGCGGCTCGAGTATCGGCGGATTGGCTGGCAGGCTGATTGTCGGGGTGCTGACCGACCATTTCTCATGGAACATAGCGATTGGAAGCCTTGGAGCTCTAAGTTTGATCATCAGTCTGGCTTTTTGGTGGATGCTACCGCCTTCGCAGCATGCTGTCCGCGTACGGGTCTCATTATCGAGAATCAAAACCTCCCTTATCAATAACTTAAGGAATAACAGACTAGTACTCTTATTCGGCATGGCCTTCCTATTAATGGGCTCGTTCGTTACCGTTTATAACTTTGTGGGTATACCTTTAATGGGACCGCCATATCATTTATCACAGACATTGATTGGCTTCATATTCATAATCTATCTTGTGGGGACGTTTAGTTCAACATGGATGGGGAAGCTTGCCGATCAATATGGTCGGAGTGTCGTACTTCTTATCGGAATCGCAATCATGCTGATGGGCGCCCTGTTAACTTTATTGGACCCGCTTTTGCTGAAAATAATGGGGCTTGCCCTGTTTACATTTGGCTTTTTTGGAGCTCATTCCATTGCGAGCAGCTGGGTCGGCAGTTTGGCAGATAAGAGTGAAAAGGCACAAGCATCCGCATTATATCTCCTGTTTTACTATGCAGGATCAAGTATAGTTGGGGCATCAGGCGGTTTATTCCTGATGAAGTTCGGCTGGGGAGGGGTCATCTCGGCTGTATCCATTCTGATCCTCCTTGCTGCCGCTTGTGCGATGATGGTGGAAAAAGTGAAAATCGTTAAATAAAATGATCTTTTCTATCATGTTTTTCCGGAATCCTGAATATAATCTAGTGAAAATGGATATTGAATAATAGATTGATAAGAGAAGAGGGTATTAGATAGAGTGAAACGAAAAGCAGTAATTCTCATTGGGTTAATAGCCGTTTTAATTATATTATTCGTTGTATACTTAACAAGTCCGGGCAGATTGCATAAGGTGCAGATTGTTGAAAAATACTATCCGCATTTCTCCGATGGCAAGGCAGTCGGTTTTAAGACGAACGAAGTCATTGATGTGACGGAAACCGAAGAGGGATCCAATTGCGCAATGAAATTCGACAATGGGAAAACGTTTGAAATTGATTGTGACCGTTATTTAACATACAAAATTGATGAAACAGTCTATATTACTACTGAAGGGAACCATGTGGAAGAGATCCGGAGAAAAAGGTAGTAGCTTTTCGATTTTTAATGACGAAAGAGCTGGGCTTGCCTAATAAACAACTCAGCTCTTTTATTTTTATCCCATTCAAAAAACCCAGGCCAATTTGGACTGGGCTTTTTCATTTTTTATCTTTGCCTTTACTTTTATCCTTTTTATTACGCCGAAGTACATCCAAGATTCTGCGGCTGTTATTTTTACTGTTTATGAGCTCGACTAAATCGCTCATGTTTTCAGATTCGAAGTCTTGTTGATCTTTTTTCATGTTCATCCCTCCAAGTCATATATCATAATACCCTTATCAAGAAAAGGGTAAACGTCTATTAGCATATTGGTAATAGAAGGATTTTATATCCTTACCCCTCGTTTATTTGCTAAAATATGATAAAAGCCCTGTATGGGAGGTCCATATGGAAGAATTAAGAATGATCGGCGAAAAAATTGAAAAATTTAAATATATCTTAGTGGAGCATATCGAGTTGTTTGAAGAAGAGGAACCGCTCTATGATTTAGAAACGAGTAAAGAGGTACGGTCAAAACTTATTCAAATTCATGCAGATGCCTTGATTCATGGAAAGGCACAAGCGATGGAAAGCATGAAAATAACGGGTATGGAAATAGGTAAGCGCATCGTGGATATGGGCATTCCTTTAGATAAGAATATTGAGGAAGCTCAAGCGATACGTAACCTTTTCTGGAGTTTCATTGAAGAAGAGGTGAGCAACCGATATTACTCCATTGAAATTCTGTTAAAGGCAAGCTCGATAATTGATGCAATCCTGGACCAGTTCATACACTGTGTGAGTATCAGTTACGTGAATCATTATAAAGAAATGGCGAAAATGGCAAACGATTCGTTGCAGAAGATAAAAGAAAACCAAGAAGTTATGGAAGAATTGTCCACCCCGATTGTTCAGACCGTATTAAAGGATGTGCTGCTCTTACCGTTGATCGGACGCATTGACGATTGGAGAATGGAGTCGATTCAATCGACGGTGCTGCAAAAATGTGCAGATCTGCATGCGGAAGTATTGATCATGGATTTCTCGGGAATTATCTTTACGAAGGAAAGTGATATGCTCTCCCTGCTGGATCAATTAGTGGGGGCATTGGCCTTGATGGGAACGGAAACGATGTTTGTCGGTTTTACCCCTGATGTCGTGAAAGAGATCGTCAATCTTGATTTTGCAAATCAGGTAAAAGCCTTTCTATCGTTCAGGCAGGCCCTGGAATATCTGTTTAACCAAAGAGGGCTGGCTCTTCAGCCAGTTTGATGGAGGTATCCTTTTTAGGGTATCTTTTTTTCTATGTCAGGCTAACATTCCTGCTGCTCCCATATTTAATCGCCCATTGATATTTCTCCATGTTATAGTGAAGTGACGTGGACGGACATGTTTTTTTTGATTTAAATTAAATTAAATAGGACATGTAAAGCGTGTAAGGAAGGTGGTTGAATAGTGTTTTTTAAGAAAAATGAAGAACCTGAACATTACGAAAAATGGTATTGTGTAGGAATCATGACGGATAATGGGCTGGAGGATGAAGAATATGATGTTTTGTCCAAACGCATCCTCGACTCGGTTCAAAATGTCTCGGTCATATCGGACTTGGTAAGGGTGGAATGGGATCGGGACAAATTGCAAGCCTTGAATGAACGTTTTGGGAACCCCTCATTTTCCGACCCATGGTTTATCATTAATGAATTCATACCAGAGGATATAAAAAAGGAAAGAAAACTTCTGGAGAAAACTCATAAATGGAAGAGGATCTTTGGTCTCCTTTCCCCGATTGAATATATGGAAGCCGAGACGAAGGCTGCCCATGACTTTGATAAAGCTCTCTTTTATACAGACGATGCTGATAAAGTGATTGAATACATTATTGCAAATAGCTAGCATTCCCTGCCACATCGATACATTGTATCGGTGTTTTTATATTTGATTTACTGTTTATCGGAGTAATTTCACGGTGAAAATTCGACCTTGAGCGAGTTGATTCGACCTTGTGTGTAATAATTCGACGTTGCTCGGAATAATCCGTACTTGCACCTTGAAATAAAAAGAGACAATGTGGGGAGGGTGGTAGGAAAGATGGAGTTAAACGCGGAATATCTTAAATAGAAAGAAAGAGAGTTTTAAGGGGAGAGGAAGATGAATCGATGGAAGTTGCCGTACCTCAGCAAAAGCCAAAACGGAAGTGGAGAAAGCGGGCGCTATGGAGTTTTGGAATCCTGATCATACTTTTGCTGTCTGTCTTGATTGCCGCAAATGTATTCCTTTCAAGGTCCTTGCCGGAAACAAAGGGGGAAATATCGCTTCCAGGTCTTTTGGAACCGGTTACGGTGGTGAGGGATTCAAGTGGGGTCCCGCATATCAACGCAGCGAGTGAACATGATTTGTATTTAGCACAAGGATATATCCAAGCACAGGACCGTTTATTTCAAATGGATTTAAGCAGGCGTCAGGCGTCAGGTAGATTAAGTGAAGTGATTGGTGAGAAAACCGTCAAAAATGATAAGTATTTCCGCACACTTGGTTTGAGGCGGGCGGCCGAAGCTTCTTATGCTGCATATTCAAGTGACGGAAAAGAAGCCTTGGATATGTTTGCCGAGGGGGTAAATCTTTATATCGATGAATTGAGGGAGAATGGGAAATGGCCGGTGGAGTTCACTCTGCTTGGATACGAACCGGAGTCTTGGACACCCGTCGATTCGCTGACCATCGGTAAATATATGGCCTTTGATTTAGGCGGGAACTGGGAAGATCAGGCGTTTAGGCAGTATTTACTGCAAACGTTCCCCAAGGAAAAGGCATATGATTTATTTCCTGATTATCCAAAGAACGCCCCATATATCATCAGCAAGGATGAACTGGATATTGAAAAAAGTTTTGCAGCGGCCGTTATTCCTTATGAATTCAACGGCAGCAATAACTGGGTCGTTTCAGGCAAGAAAACGAAATCCGGTCAGCCGTTATTGGCGGATGATCCCCACCTGGGATTGGCTACACCGTCGGTTTGGTATCAAATGCATTTGGAGGCCCCGTCAGTCAATGTGAGCGGTGTCATTTTTGCCGGGATTCCAGGAATCATATTAGGCCATAACGAAGAGGTCGCTTGGGGTGTGACCAATACCGGTCCGGATGTTCAGGATCTGTATATTGAGAGGAGAAACCCGGAAAACGAGAAAGAATTCTCCTACAAAGGTAAATGGGAAAAAGCTGAAATCTTGGACGAACCCATCAAGGTGAAGGATGGGGAAACACTTGACTATCAAGTGACGGTTACCCGCCACGGACCCGTTGTCTCCGAGTTTGCCGGGAAAAGCGGAAAAGATACCGTGCTTGCCTTAAGGTGGACGGCACTTGATCCATCTGCCGAGCTTGAAGCGGTACTGAATATGAATAAGGCGGGAAGCTGGAAAGAATTCGAAAAGGCCCTTTTGAAATTCGAAACGCCGGCACAGAATTTCGTCTTTGCTTCAGCCGATGGGACCATTGCCTATAAGGCGAATGGGAAAATCCCAATCCGGAAAAAAGGTGATAGTATGCTGCCTGTACCTGGCTGGACGGATGAATTTGAGTGGAAAGGCTATATTCCCTTTGATCAACTTCCAAAAACGGTGAATCCAAAAGAGGGATTCATTTCGACAGCGAATAATAAAGTCATCTCGGATGATTACCCTTACCATATCAGCAATAACTGGGCACAGCCATACCGCCAGATGAGGATACAGGAGTTTTTAAAGGCGAATAAAAAGCTTACGGCCGAGGATATGCAAAGCCTGCAGATGGATAAAGTGAATTTGCAAGCTAAGGAGTTTGTTCCTCGATTCGTGGAGGTATTGAAGGGTCCATCTGGGAAACAGGAAGCCCAGGCACTGACGATTCTGAAGAAATGGAATCATATCGATTCCGCTGATGAAGCGGCACCTATGATTTTTAATGTCTGGATGCGAAATATAGGGGATGTCCTGCTTAAAGAAGAAATACCGGAGGAAACCCTCAACCTTTTTAATGGAAGGCGTTCGGCCATTGATGAACTGCTAAGGCGGGCACTGGACGGTAAGCCGGGCCCTTGGATTGAAGATGCAGGCGGACTTGAGCAGGTGCTTGCCAAGTCGTTACAGGTGACGTTAACGGAACTGGCAGAATCACAAGGTGACGATATAGCTGATTGGGAATGGGGAGACTATCATCATGTCAGGTTTAACCACCCGCTATCAAGTGTCGCCCCGTTACATTATTTATTTAACGGCGGCGGCGGCATTCCGGTAGGCGGCAGCAGTGTCACCGTACAGGCGGCGGCATTTTTAGATGATGGAACCGTTAATCACGGTGGCTCCTGGAGATTCGTCATCGACCTAGCCGACATGAAACAAGGATATCACCTTGTTGGACCGGGTCAATCAGGTAACGTGAAAAGTGAGTGGTACCACGATCAGCTTGATGATTGGGCAGAAGGTACTTATCACAAAACCACAATGGACGATCCAAAAGGTGATAAGCTGATTTTGAAACCATCAAACTGAGATTCAAAAAAAGTACCAAGTCCAGCAGCTTTCTCTGGACTTGGTACTTTTTCATTGTTTTTGCTTAGTCAGGAATTCTGCAAGGAACTCCTCAAAATTAGGGGCTTCGATTGCTGCGATTTTTTCATATGATTCAATGATCTTGAGTTTAATTTCTTGCTCCAAATCATTCCGGTCTTGATAGTTCGTGTTTCTTAACGATTTTTTTATTTTAGGATTCAAAGAGTCTATGAGATCCAACAATTCTTCTTTTGACAGTTTTTTATCCACAATGGCTTTTCTCCTTTCTAACATATACCTCATCCATATAGTGCTTTCGAAGTTTTTTTAGAGCTTGTTTACGGATGCTTGAGATATTCTGTGGCGACTCATGGAAATAGGCAGCAATTTCCTTGTTGGATAGGCCGTAGGAAAAGATCATGGTCAATACCAGGCTTTGTTTGGCTGTTAACTTCTTCAAGGCTTTTATCATCTCTTCATCACTTATGTGTGAAGCGAGTTCATTCGTTTCCCCCATCTTTTCAAGTTGAACGTCCAAGGTGCCGATTAGATCGATCAATCCGCCAGTATCCCTTGGTGTCGCATCAAGTACCATTCGATAGCGTTCCCGCTGCTTCCGTGCCCTTTTATCAAAATCAACAGAGAAAAAGTAAATTAAGGAGCACATGTATTTGTATACTTTAGCCCGGTAATAGAAAATTTTGAAAGTCTCGTTGAGATGATCAATGTTGTGGGAAGAAGGGGAATCAAGAGTTTCAGTGAAAATCTTTAAATGCTCTGGGTTCTGTAAGAATAATTGAATGATCGGTTGTGCAAAGAAAGATGAGTACTGTTGCTGCAGAAACTCCAATGAATGAGAAAAAAAATGAGAAGTAAATTGGTTCATTGTTATCCCTCCTTTTATTAATAAAGTGATGGACAAGGGGAATAAATCAATTATATAGGAACATTCGTTCCTTTTTCCATAAATCAATAGTGCTAGATTGATTTTTTTTGACAAGTTTCACTTTAGATATCAGATACAAGAAAAGGGGTGAAGAGGATGATGATTGAGGATGCTAGTGTGTGGGTTTCATTAGTTAGCGAATTTGGCTATCCATTCGTCGTTTCTATGTTTTTGCTCTTCCGCTTCGGTAAACAATTAAAAGAACTGACAACGGACGTAGAGAACTTAAAAAAGTCCGCTCATAAAACGAAAAAACGATAACCTCAGGACGTAAGTGCCAGGTGATAAACACCGAATTTCGGATTCTATACTAAAAAGGGTCCGGAATTCGGGTATAAAGAAATGGGTACTAACTGATTCAAGCTTTTGTTAAATCCCTCCCTTAACCTAAAATAAAATAATGATAAACCATTATTTGGAATATAGCACAAAATAGGTAAAAAATAATCGTCATTTGGAATCATTTTACTGCTATAATTCATCCGTCAATGGAATTAGATAGGAAATCCTCCCCTCGTAGGATTTTAGTTTTATGGATTAAAGTGAAAATACTTTTAAAAAAACAACATTCATCAATAAACTTCTGAATAGTATGCGGCACCCAAGTAAAAGGGTGCTGCTTTTCTTATTTTTTGGTAATAAACTGATAATATGGAAAAGGGGTGGCAAATTTGAAAAATGAACAGCTGGAAGATATTCGGATCCTGCAGCAAGAATGTGAACGGGAAGGTTTTACGTTAAAACTGAATTGGGAAACGCTTCGCAGTCGAAATGGTGTTCATAAGAATGATTTTCTCCACTATGATGGATTGAAGCTTGTTGGTTTTCTTGGTCTTTACGATTTTGGAAACAAAGCGGAGATGTGCGGGATGGTGCACCCCGACTACCGGAGGCAAGGCATTTTTACTAAGCTGCTGGAAGAGGCGATAATGAGTGCCGTGGAGCGCAACTATAAGGTGATTCTCTTGAACTCACCTGCTCAATCACATTCTGGGACAGAATTTTTGAAACAGCTCCCATGTGAGTTTGCTTTTTCAGAGTTTCAAATGAAGTGGTCCGAAACGGAGCTTGATGATTATGATGATGCAGTCGTTCGCCCTTCACGGAGAGATGATGAGGAAACGGAAATTCAGCTGGATATTCAATGTTTCCGATTTACGGAACGAGAGGCGAAGGATTATTATCGGCGCATCCTATATGAGGATACTCTGAAAACCATGATGATTGAAAAGGGCGGCCGTGCAGTCGGTAAGATCCGTGTTGATCACTCAGGCGGGGAAGCGTGGATTTATGGATTTTCCATTTTGCCAAAATACCAGGGAAAAGGACTTGGAAGAAAGGCATTGAAAAAGGTTGTAGCCGAACAATGCCAGCTGGGATATGATATTTTTCTCGAGGTCGAGGCGACTAATGAGCATGCGTTAAGACTCTATGAATCTTGTGGCTTCAAAACGATTCAAAGACAGGATTATTATCAATACAAAGGCTGAAGGGAATTTGACGACAAAGAATGTTAGGGGGGCTGGGAAGGATGTTGACATTATTCCATTATAACTGGCAGGTGAGAAGGGAATGGTTCAAGTGGTGCCGATCCTTACCGAATGAGGAGCTGAAACGGCAGCGTACGGGAGGGATGGGCAATATATTGCGGACACTTGCCCATATTATCGATGTCGAATGCAGCTGGATCAGGGCCATACAAGGGAGGCCTGATGTCGCGATCGATTTGGACGCTTATGATACGATCGGAAAAGTGGAGGATTTATCTAACCAATATCACTCAGAGATCATGGACTATTTGAACTCGGATGCAATTGAAGAAGGGCATGGAATGGTTCAGCCATCCTGGATGGAGGGGACATATGAAAAAGGCAGGATATTGCGCCATCTCATAGCGCACGAAATTCACCATATAGGCCAGCTGTCCATCTGGTCGAGGGAGATGGGCATCGAACCGGTATCCGCCAGTTTAATAGATCGGGATTTATAGGTTTGCCGTTTCAAAGGGTTTCCCTGAAAAAAGAGCGTAAGGAACATATTTGAAAACCATACGATGTTAGCAGGCTGGTTCATTTTCATGGGCCAGCTTTCTCTATCAGGGGAGATTCTCCCTAAGGATACAAAGGGTTTCTATGATGATTTATATACATGATTGAAGGTATATCGAGCTAGGCGCTCTGGATGAAAATGAGTAAAAAGTACCGTTTATTCAAAATTCATAATATTATGGTAAGTTTTGGCGATAATTCGACAAAATCATGATATATTATTCTAGCATTTTACAAAACTAGAAGGGTTGTGAAGTATGTCGTACAAGTTGCATGTTAAGAAGATGCTCGCACCGATTCTTGCTGTAAGTTTAATTACAGCGCCATTTACCGTACCGGGGGAGGCATCCGCCAAAGAGTCTAATAAGAAACCTGCCACGACTGAACCATTTATCATTTCAGCTCCTACTGTTCATTACTCAAAATGCACCAAAGCGACTGTAACGGTCACACCGAAAAAGGGGAACAAAGGAAATGAAACCGTTGTCTTTCAATTAATGAATGGGACGAAGGTCATTTCACAATCAGCCGTTGAGGCGGATATTAAATCGGCCCAAAAGTTCTCGGCGTACTTCAACTCGTACAAATCGGGTTATTGGGTTAACGTATCGGTTGTCTCCAATTATAACGGCCATACGAGTGACTTCGGCAAAAGCCTGGCAGCCTCCGTTTCGGATGCACCATTTGAACTAAGGGTCATGGAAACGACTGATATACACACCAATCTGGTGAGCTATGATTATTATAAGGATGCCGTATCGGACTCCGTCGGCTTTTCCCGCACCGCATCTTTAATCAAACAGGCTCGAAAAGAAGTGAAAAATAGCGTTTTAGTGGATAACGGCGACCTTATTCAAGGGACTCCCCTTGGTACGTACAAAGCGAAAATAGCGCCATTGAAGAAGGGGGAAGTCCATCCTGTTTATAAAGCGATGAACTTGCTTGATTATGATGTGGCCACATTCGGCAATCATGAATTCAATTATGGTTTATCTTATTTGGACGAGGCCATCAACGATGCGAACTTCCCTTACGTCAATGCCAATGTTTATAAAAAGGATAAAGACAATAATCCAAAGAATGATAAAAATAAATATGCTCCTTATAAAATCGTCACGAAGAAAGTGAAGGACATCAATGGAAAGGAAAAAATAGTAAAAATAGGATACATTGGATTTGCCCCTCCGCAAATCATGGATTGGGATAAAGCGAATCTAGACGGGAAGGTCATGACAAAGGAAATCGTCACGACCGCAAAAAAATATGTACCTGAAATGAAGAAAAAAGGCGCGGATGTCATCGTGGCCCTCACACATTCCGGGTTTAATGGCGATACCAAGAATACCGAGGATGTCATCTATTCATTAAGCAAGGTTTCCGGCATCGATGCCATCACGTTCTCCCACACGCATAAAGTCTTCCCGGCACAAGATGAGGCTTCTTTAGACAGCCTATTCAAAGATAGCCAAGGAAAGGTCCTTGAAGGCGTGGATAATAAAAAGGGTACCATCAATGGTGTACCATCCGTTCAAGCAGGATATGGCGGCAGTCATCTCGGGATCATCGATCTTGATATCCAAAATATCAAGGGAAAATGGAAAGTCGTCAATTCCGATTCATCAACACGGGCAATCAACGACAAAATAACAGGAAAAAAAGCGGCTGAAGATGCAGCTGTCGTCAAAGCCGTGAAGAAGGATCACGAAGGAACGATCAAGTATGTTAACACGCCAATCGGAACGACTACAGCTCCAATTCATAGTTATTTCGCCCTTGTGCAAGACGATCCTTCCGTACAGGTCGTGACGAGCGCACAGAAATGGTATGTAGAAAAATACATCCAAAGCAACCGCCCTGAATACAAAGACTTGCCCATCCTCTCTGTAGGAGCACCATTCAAAGCGGGTCGCAATGGCGTAGAGGAATTCACGGAAATCAAGGAAGGTGGACTGACCATCCGCAGCGCCGGTGATTTATATTTATACGATAATACCTTAAAGGCAATCAAGATCAAAGGGTCAGTGGTTAAAGAGTGGCTTGAGATGTCTGCCGGGAAATATAATACGATCGATCCTGCCAAGTCTGAGGAACAGGAGCTGCTTAATGGAAAGTTCGCCGTCTATAATTTTGATGTGATTGACGGTGTCACGTACCAAATCGATGTCACCAAGGCTCCGCGCTATGATGAAAAAGGGATAAAAGTGTCGGATTCAAGCAGGATTGCAGATTTGAAATATAATGGTGAACCAGTGGACCCGAATCAAGATTTCATCGTCGTGACGAATAATTACCGTGCTTCGGGCGGGGGGAACTTCCCGGGAGTCAAGGGCAGCGAATATGTGGTTGACTCTGCGGATGAAAATCGCCAGATCCTGATGGATTACATCACACAAGAGGGGAAGATCAATCCAACCGCTGATAATAACTGGTCGATAGCACCGATTTCAGGCAAGGTGAACGTTACTTTCACCTCATCGCCAAAAGGTGCGGAATATTTAAAGGAAGACAGCCCGATTTCCTATACAGGCAAAAAGGATGATAAAGGCTTTGGCATTTACAAATACAATTTGGGAAAAGAAAACGTTAAGGTGCAACTGCTCGGGATCAATGATCTTCACGGCCAGCTTGATACGACCTCCGATTTTGGCGGCATCAAACAAGGGCGTGCCAATTATTTAGCCGCTCACTTGAAGCAGCGTAAGGCTGAAAACCCTGAAAATACACTTTTACTTTCGGCAGGGGATGCCGTTGGGGCAAGTGCACCCGTTTCTTCTTTGATCCAGGATAAACCGACGCTTCAGTTTTTGAATGATATGAAATTCGATGTCGGAACTGTCGGGAACCATGAGTTCGACAAAGGGGTAGAAACCTTGATGGCTCAAATCAATGGCGGAAAGTCGCCAACATCCGAAGTGGTATTCGATAAATTGAACTTTCCATATGTAGTGGCCAATGTCGTATATAAAGACACGAAAAAACCGATTTTGGACCCTTACGTCATAAAAAAGGTCGGCGGGGTTGATATTGGGTTCATAGGTGTAGTCACGAATGCCACACCTCAAAAAGTAAGTCCGGATGGCATTAAGAATGTGGAATTCATAGAACAGGCACCTGCCGTAAATAAGGCGGTTAGTGAGTTAAAAGGTAAAGGCGTCAAATCGATCGTGATCATCTCACATGACCCAGGCACGGAAAAGGAAGGGGTCATCACAGGCGAAGTGGCTGATCTTGCCAATGCTGTGGATGATGAAGTGGATGTGATCTTAGCCGGAGATAATCATGCAAAGGTCAATAACTATGTCGATAATAAATTGATCGTACAAGCTTACTCTTATGGAACGGCTTTTGAAGATGTGGATTTGGAAATCGATCCAAGCACAAAGGATATTGTCAAAAAGTCAGCTGAGATTGTTACGGTTACACAAGATGGCATCACACCGGATGCCGGGACGACGAAATTCATCAACGACTACCTGGACATGTTCCCCGAGCTGAAAGCTCCRCTTGGGACAACGGACGAGAAAATTTTAAGAACCAATGCCTATACGCAGGAAACGGGCCTTGGAAATTTAATTGCCGATTCAATGAAGGGCGATTTGAACTCCGATTTTGCCTTCATGAATCCAGGCGGAATCCGTGCAGATATTCCAAAGGGGGAAGTCACTTTTTCCGATTTAGCGAAAATCCAGCCGTTCGGAAATGTATTGGTTAAGCTGGAACTGACTGGAGCGGAAGTGAAAACGCTGCTTCAACAGCAATGGATCGTGGAAGGATCTCCGAAAACTTTGCAAATTTCTGGACTGAGCTATACAGCCGACTTCAGTAAACCTGTCACGGAGCGTGTCACCTTATTGAAGAAAGCGGACGGAACACCGATCAAGGATACCGAAACATACACGGTGGCCGTCAATGATTTCATGGCAAGCGGCGGTGATAACTATACCGTCCTGAAAGGAAAAGAGCGTGTGTTTGGACATGCAGACCTGGAAGCATTCGTTAACTATGTGAAAGAAACCTTTAAAGGCGGAAAGATCACGGCAGGAATTGAAGGCAGAATTACGAATATCAATAATTAGTTGAGGTTTACTCGTGAAAATAGCACATTTACTCGTGAAACTCTAAAGGGAGCGCTCCTTAATATAAGGGGCGCTCTTTTTTGTGATTAATAGTTTCTGAAAATGGAGAAGTTCAATCTAAATAGCAAGGTGACCCATGCTATATAGGGAATCATTGCTAAAACTGATATACGGTCTATTTTATAAAACTCGAATGCCGTCAATGTTATCAAGGTCAGCTGTCCCATAATCGTATAAAGGCTGGTCCAAGCAATGGGGAAAGTCCAGGAAGGAGGAGCAAAAGCAGGTTTCTTGAGTTTGTCATAAATTTCTTTTGAATTCCTTGTGGCGAATATCCCTACAAGTGATCTTTCGACGACAGGTACCAATACACTTTTAGCCAATTTTCCGTAGTTCATAATGCAATCCATTTCTTTCTTCATTTCTTATACCTTTACTTTCGCACCTGAAAATAAAACATCCCCTTTAATCAAGAAGTGTAACTTTCTTCCAAATTTTACGTCGGTACTATTAAGAAAAGGGGGGAATACCGATGAACCGTAAAACAATGATGCTAATGTTCAGTTTGTTCCTTTTACTTGCTGGATGCAGCAGTAACGAAAAAGATGATTCAGCATCGGAATCACAGGATGAAAAGGCGGAAAGTAAAATGGACGCTTCCATTTCCGGGAATAAGGTGCAGGAAGAAGCAGCGGAAAAGGAAGGGATGACGGATGAAAGAAAGGTCATCCATCAGGCCCAGCTTGAGTTGAAGGTGAAGAACCTTGAAAAGGCACAAATGAAGATTGAGAATAAGGCGGCTGGATATGGCGGATATGTTGTTGAGTCCAATGTATACAGGGAAGATGAAGAACTGATGGAAGGAACGATCACTGTTCGGGTCCCTGAAGCCCATTTTCAGGATTTTCTAACCGATAGCGAGGGCGAGGCTTCAGAAGTGGTCGGAAGGAATGTGACAGGACAGGATGTAACTGAGCAATATGTGGATTTAAAAGCAAGGTTGAAGTCAAAGAGGGCAGTGGAGGAAAGGTTACTTGCATTCATGAAGGATGCTGAGAAGACGGAAGATTTGCTGAAAATATCATCCGATCTTGCCGTGGTGCAAGAAGAAATAGAGCAGCTGACCGGGCAAATGAAGTATCTTGAAAACCAGACCTCATATTCGACGGTCACCATCACGTTATCACAGGACAGGATAGTTGTGCCGGGCATTGATAATAAGGAATTGAATACATGGGAGAGGACAAAGAAACAACTTGCAACGAGTGCGAATCTATTACTTAAAGCGGGTTCAGGAATCATTGTTTTTATAATCGGAAACTTGCCGATCCTCATTATTTTAGGCGGAGCTGGTGCGGTGGTCCATTGGGTGATCAAAAGAAGGGGTAAAAGGTGAAGGAATGAAATAGAGGGTGCCAATTAGATTTGGCACCCTCTGGCATTTATTTTTTCCGTTTATGCAAGCCGGTCACATAATACAGGACTACCAACAGTAAGATCCAAATCGGACCAACGATTAGAGCGATTCTTGTATCTGCTGAAAAACCGAGTACGATCATAACGAATACTAAAAAGGCTAAAGTGAAATAAGAAGTCAATGGGAAAAGAGGCATCTTATAGGATAAGCCTTGTTTTTCTCCCTGACTCATTTTTCGTCTAGACATAATCTGTGTGACAAGTATCGTTCCCCATGTCCAGAGGGCGCCGAATGTAGCGACACTTGTGACGTAAGTGAAAACTTTATCGGCTTCCATGTAGTTAAGGTAAACGCCGAAAAGAAGTACGATAGCCGAAACGATAATGGCAACGCCAGGAACGCCTGACTTTGTTGTACGTTCGAAACTTTTTGGTGATTCACCTTGCTGTGCCAGGTTGAATAACATTCTTCCTGTACTGAAGATCCCGCTGTTACAAGATGAAAGGGCTGCTGTCAGTACGACAAACTGAATGATTCCTGCTGCGCCTGGTATACCGATTTTATCAAACATCATAACGAATGGACTGTTTTCTCCATTCATTTC
Organism: Peribacillus sp. P4_D6; assembly: GCF_056401795.1. NCBI lineage: Bacteria > Bacillati > Bacillota > Bacilli > Caryophanales > Bacillaceae > Peribacillus > Peribacillus sp. P4_D6. Next base: position 1,417 of record NZ_JBFUIQ010000019.1, on the reverse strand, counting down.
ATCCCATGGAGTGATTGATAAAATGACCGTCAGAGCTAAAACGTAAAAAAGTAAAATCCGATAAAAAACGGTATCGATGGCTCTTTTTAAAGATTTTTCAGGGTTTTTAACTTCACCTGCGGTTACACCGAGCATTTCAATTCCCAAATAGGCGAACATGACCATTTGGAACGAGAGGATGACTCCAGAAATCCCATTAGGGAAAAATCCGCCATTTTCAACAAGGTTGCCGAAACCGACCGCGATTCCGCCGTTCCCCAAACCAAAGATGATCATTCCGAAGCCAAGGACAATCATCAGGATGATCGTTACGATTTTAATGAGGGCGAACCAAAACTCCAATTCACCGTAAGCTTTTACAGCAAGAAAGTTAATCGTTGTCATGATGGCAAGTGCGGCTAACGCCCAAGCCCATTGCGGAGTATCAGGGAACCAAAATTGCATGTAGATTCCGACTGCCGTAATTTCAGCCATACAGGTGGCGATCCAAACGAACCAGTAATTCCATCCGGTAATATATCCGGCAAGAGGACCGACAAATTCGCTTGCGTAGCGGCTGAAGGAGCCTGCGACTGGATTTTTTATTGCCATTTCACCTAGTGCACGCATGATAAGATAGATCATAAGTCCGCCAATGGCATAAGAAATGATGATTGCTGGACCGGCTAATTTAATCGCAGATGCCGAGCCGAGAAATAAACCGACTCCAATGGCTGCGCCAAGAGACATTAATGCGATATGTCTTTCTTCCAAACCTCTATGTAGTTGAGATTCTTTGGAGTTTTGCATAATTTTCCCCTTTTCTATGTTGGAGTTTAATTTTCTCTATCTAGCATTTTATCACTAGTAGAGGAGAATACATATTATTTATTGATTTTTCACATAATATTACAACTAAATAATATATTTTAATAGGATGAATGTAAAGCAAAAAATGAAAACGCTTACCACAGGAGTGTTCCCATGTTTTTTCTCGTATAATAATTATTCGAAACTATTTATAATGCTATACAAACAAAATATAATTATGTGATTTTTCAAAAAATTTAGACATTTAAAAGTGAAAAAGCTGTCCCAAAGATAAGGAACAGCTTCGTTTAGTTTCATCATTGCCAGCCGTTGCTAGTGATGGAGTAATGAAAAGAGAGGGAATAAAGAAAGCGAGCGCGAGTAATATGGACTGGGCAAATCTTGATTCATGTTTTGTGAACATGTGATTCCTCTATAATTCTATTCATACCCATTTCCAGAGAAATTGGCATGTATATGTAAGTTATGGATATTAGCCGCTTTTTCCTTCTGGATTGTCAAAAATGAGAGAAAACAGCTAGTGATGCTTAGCGGAATTTAGTGAAATAGCCCGGGAAATATCGAAGTCTGTCATGGAAATGACACGAAAAACCGTCAGCATGCTACT
>NZ_JBFUIQ010000018.1:0-62870 GCF_056401795.1 Peribacillus sp. P4_D6 | reverse complement strand
CTTATAGGCAGGTTGCCCACGTGTTACTCACCCGTCCGCCGCTAATCTCAGGGAGCAAGCTCCCATCGATTCGCTCGACTTGCATGTATTAGGCACGCCGCCAGCGTTCGTCCTGAGCCAGGATCAAACTCTCCGAAGAAATGTTTGACTTGCTCATTTGCTTTTTTGATAGTGTGTGCTCACTTAAAATTTAACGTTGGCGCTTTGTTTTGTTCAGTTTTCAAAGAGCAATTTGTTCGCCATCTCTCTTAGCGACTTTAATATCTTAACACCTTATTACCACTTCGTCAATAACTTTTTTAAAAAAGTTTTTATCATTCTTTTTCAAATGCTTTGACGTTGCAGCAACTTTTATAATATACCAGCGTATAAATCAATAGTCAATAGGTTTTTTGAATTTAATTCACTTTTAACTTTCATGACTGATTCCACTTGGATAAATTCGATTTCCCCTTCATATACATTAGGATTTCCTCCTCGGTGCTCACCCTTTTAAACAGCCTGAAAAGGATGTTATATTTCTCGTTTATTGCCCTTTTGACTATGTGATCGATTCTGTCATCCTGCAAATCGAATAGTATTTCATCCATCTCTCTTTTTAAAAGGTACTCCAATTCCATTTTTTCTTTGTCATTGATCAATAAACCGAGCATGGTTCACACCTCCATCAGACATCTTTCCCCATTCCCATCAATTTTATGAATTTTCAACCCGTTTTTTTGCATAACAATAATCCTCGCGCATAAATTTGAAGACAAGAGTACTTTGGACAAGGGGATGGATTAATGAAATTTTTCATGGTGCTTCAAGCCAAGAACATCAAGTATTATTCGTTAATTTTGCTTACCGCACTTTTTACCGCTTGGTTTCTTTTTGTACAAAACATTCTTCATGCCCCCGTTTTTTCAACGGAAGATGGGCCGAAAGCGGTTTATAAAGGGGAAAAGAATGTTGCGATCACGTTCAATATTGGCTGGGGTGATGAGAAAGCCGCTCCGATAATAGAGACATTAAAAAGAGAAAAGATTAAATCGGCCACTTTTTTCCTTTCGGGATCCTGGGCAGAACGCCACCCTGACATAGTAGCTGAAATTGTGAAAGAAGGATATGAAATCGGCATGCTTGGTTACGATTATAAGGATTATACCKAAATGGAAGATCAAGAAATCATCCGGGATATTTCTAAAGCCCAGGAAGCATTTAAAAAACTTAATGTAAAGAATATAGAACTTTTGCGCGCTCCCACCGGCCACTTTGATAAACGACTCTTGAAGATCAGTGAGAAATTCGGATATACCGTTGTCCATTGGAGCATCGATTCGAAGGATTGGACCAATCCAGGTGTGGATCGGATCATACAGAACATCACCAAGGCCCAAAAAGGTGATATCATTTTATTACATGCTTCAGACTCAGCAAAACAAACGAATAAAGCATTACCGGAGTTATTAAGTGAACTTCGATCAAAAAATTTAAACTTCGTTAACGTTTCTGAGATGATTTCCAATTCCTCGGCAAGCAGTGAGGAAGTCCGCTAACTTAAAAAACTGCGTACTAATGGTCTCCCTGAACCTTTAGTACGCAGTTTTTCTGTTTTGACTTCTTTATGTAAGGTCCGGCCAAAATATTGGTTAGCTGCCTTTACCTAATTGACCGGCTTTCATCTTTCCCTTTGCTGGAGTTTGCTTACGCTCTCTTCTATCGGCCAATTCCTTTTGTGAAATTTCAATCAATTTGCCAAGGACCAATAATTGATAAGCATTGCAGACTAGCAATGGAAACAGCATGAAGTAAAGCCAGCCTTCATCATTGGTTTTCAGGACAGGTACCCACTCCAATACCGTGACCACGACCATGAAAAACAAGGCCGGTATGAAGGACTGTTTATTCGTTTGTTTCATTTTGAAATAAGCTGTAATAAGCCCTGCGGCCAATACAACCAATGCTAACACGATATACGAACTGATTCCCTCGCCTGAACCAAAGCTAAGATATCGCAGGTAAACAAGATCGAATACAACAAAAAGAATGAGTACAAGTTGAACGGCATTCCATAAGGAAGCGCTTTTAAATATCCCCAGACCAAAACGATGTATTGTTAAATAGGCAAAAAAGCCGGCTTGGCTTATGACACTGAAAATTAATCCAACACCGAATAACCAAATAAAAGTTGATAGGATGGCACTGACTTCAAAAGAAGAAAAATAAGGCTTAAACTCACTCCATCGAGCCAAGAACCCTACAACTCCGCCAGTTACGCCACCTATAAGCAATGTTGTTAAAAACAATTTAACTAAATTACGGCTGTTCATTGTTTTCCTCCATACATTTCTATTTCATATCCTTAATTGTACCAACCAAATTTGGAAAAATCCACTTATTCCACCAAGGAATAATATCGCCGATTGGAACCATATTAACAGTAAGAAGGATGAAAGGGGCCCTGCGTATGAGAGTGGGAGTTGCTTTGCTTTTCACGTCATTCTTACTCGTTTGTTCCGGTTGTGCTCAAAATGGGGCAGGCGGAGAAAAAATGGAGTACGAAGAGACAAAGAAAATGGTCGTCGATATCTTGAAGACAGATGATGGAAAAAAGGCCATCCAGGATATCATTACTGATGATAAAACGAAAGCTGAACTCATTATGGATTCGGATGCCATTAAGAAATCCATTGAAGATATGGTCACTTCAGATAAAGGGAAGGAATTTTGGAAAAAGACATTCAATGATCCTGAATTTGCTTCCGCTTATGCTAAAGCATTAGAAGACGAACATAAAAAGGTATTGAAGGACTTAACTGCTGATCCTCAGTATCGTGGAATGCTCATGGAAATAATGAAAGAACCGGATATGGAAAAAGAAATGAATAAATTATTAAAAACCAAGGAAATGCGATCGGTCTATAAAGAGCTGATCATCGAGACCATGGAAAGTCCTCTCGTCCAAGCGAAAATGCAAGAGAAATTGGATAAAGCAGCCACAAAGGCGGCCGAGAAGGAGAAAAAGTAAAAAGAATGAAAAAAGGCTGATTCCCAATCGGAATCAGCCTTCTTTTTATTGCAGTTTTTCAATGACCTTTTTAGCAATATCTTCGTAAATCCTGCCAAGCCTATGGTCCGCTGCGTAAATGGATGGAGCAAAGTCCTCTTCGTTCCAATCTGGCTGTTGCAGGGGAAGTTGACCTAAAACTTCTGTACGAAGCTCTTCTGCAAGCTTCTTTCCGCCGCCTTTTCCGAATACATATTCCTTTTCACCGGTCGTTTTACTTTCGAAAAATGACATATTCTCTATGACACCAATGACTTCGTGTTCTGTCTTGATGGCCATGGCACCAGCTCTTGCAGCAACGAAGGCTGCAGTCGGATGCGGTGTCGTAACAATGATTTCTTTACATGAAGGGAGCATCGTATGCACGTCCAATGCAACATCGCCTGTACCCGGCGGTAAGTCAAGGACCAAATAGTCCAAATCTCCCCATTCCACTTCATTAAAGAAACTGTTAAGCATTTTACCCAGCATCGGCCCTCTCCAGATGATCGGCGCGTTATCCTCTACAAAAAAGCCCATTGAGATAACTTGAACGCCAAACCGTTCTACAGGAATGATTTTTTCCCCGCGAACAACCGGTCGTTTTGTTATCCCCATCATATCAGGTACGCTGAATCCGTAAATATCGGCATCAACCAGTCCGACCTTTTTGCCTAGACGAGCAAGTGAAGTGGCAAAATTCACTGAGATCGTAGATTTTCCCACTCCGCCTTTACCACTGGCGATCGCGATGAATTGAGTCTTGCTGTTAGGTCCAAGCAAACCTTGGTCCGCCTCACCCTGGGGAATGCTTTCACGATGCTTGGCTAATTCCTCTTCTGAAAGTTCCGTGAAACGGATGCCTACCGATTCTGCTCCGTTCGTTTTCAGCAAGTCCACAACTTCGGATTGCATTTGCATTTGCTCGGCAGTCCCCGTTTTCGCAATCGCAAGTTTAACGCTTACATGATTCTTTTCAGGTTTTATTTTGATTTCTATAATTCCATTTGTCTCTTCAAGGTTTTTATGTAGAAAAGGGTCTTTAAGATCCTTTAATAAATTCAGTACTTTCTCTTCTGTTAACAAGTCGAGCACCCCTTTGAATTTTATTTTCCCATTTTTCAGTATAACATATTACCGAAAGAAAACTTATTATCTGCCTTGTATGCTGGGCCAGATTATTTCCCCATGATAAAAAGGCCTTGTACCTTACAAGACCCCGACATCACTCGTCATCCGATAGTTTTTCTTCTGTGAAGTACCGTAAAATCCCCATATAAATTGAACTGGCAATCTTTTCCTGGTATTTATCGCTGATAAGCCGTTCCCTTTCCTCAGAATTGGAAAGAAAGCCAATTTCCACAAGCGCTCCTGGTTTCTTAGCATAATTCATCAAATACACATGATTGATTGTTCTTGCATCACGCTTTGTATTTTCCAGGTTTCTGATGATTTCAGTCTGAATGAATTTAGCCACCTGTTCATTTTCCTCAAACCTGCTTGTATAAAAGGTTTGGGCACCTTTCGATGACGCCGATGGAAAAGAGTTCAGATGAATGCTTAAGAATAAGTCCGCTTCCGAATCATTGATCATTTTAACCCGATTCCGTAAGTCCTCCTGTTTTCGCTGGCGGATCCCCTTTGTATTACCCTGTGCCAGATCCTCATCCTTCTCACGGGTCATGATGACAAGTGCACCTTGTTCCTGCAAATAGTCCCTGACCTTTAATGAAACGGAAAGGGCAATTTCCTTTTCCATTATCTCTTGTACATTTGCCCCGCCGTCCATTCCCCCGTGACCTGCATCAAGAATGATGACCTTCCCTGCCAACGGAAGGTTCCAGGAGTCCCAAGAATCATCTTCTACGAATTTAAAAGTCACAATTAAAAAAAGGACAAACAATCCCATTGCGATTCCTGTATATTTCAGCTTTCTGCGCATGACCGTTCCCCTTCCATGATCTCTATACTAAAAAGTATGGGACAAACCATGGAATTAGAACAAGGAATGGGATTTTGCCTTCTTAATGCAGTTTCATTTTATATCGTTTCTCTCCAGTCTTAAAACCGTCCAACCACCAATCCCCTACAAATCCTTCACAACAATAAAACAATCCTTCATCGAAAGCGTTATTCGCTGTAACTTCCCGCCAATACAAAATAAAGTTAAAAAGAGTATCGACCAAAAACTTCTCTTCCTTCCAGCACCTGGACCTTACATCATCTTCCGACTCCCCATAATAGCCAAACTTACTATAGTTCGCTCCTAATAAATAAGCTTCGATGGCAACATCGAAGTAGCCTTCCTCCAAAACATCCATCAAATCCTGTCCAAAGTAACGCTGAATCCTCCCCTTCATATCCTCGATAGAAAGTTCCCTGAGCAACCTGCGTTCGAACTTCAATTGCCTTTCCCTTTGCATCTCCTGTAAACCTAATATCACAGCCATAATTCACCTCCGGGGCAATTCCCCATTTCCCAAAATTATTTCCCAAGACATAATTTAGTTTTAGCGTTCTATTTTGAACCATTCATTTATTCCATTGGCAAAAAATAATGAGGATAGGTTCAACAGGTAATTCAAATGCCTTTCATATGCTATCTTCCATAAGAAGCTTAAAAGGACAGCCCAAACATTTCGGATGATATTTACTCGCAGAAAAAATTGATACTATCACCCGTAACCCGTTAATTTAGGATGCTACCCGAGGCGGACCTTGCGACTTGGGCAGCTCACTGCGCATGCCTTACATTGATCACACCTGATTATTCATGTCGTGTTCTTACTTAAATTCAAGCAACCTTTGTGATCTATCGATAAAAAGGACATCCGTGGTAAACGGATGTCCTTTTCTAACTTGATATTACATTTTATAATAGCGAATTTATTTAAATACATACCTACTTAGCAGGATGAACTGCCAGAGGTTCATAAAGCACAGTACAATATCCAGTTGCTGGTGCAACACAAAGTTGGAATGGCTTCCTATATTCGTTTCACTTTATATCTGTCCAGCCCTTTTCTTTAATCGGCCAGCTAGAGGCACGACAATTATTCCGGCTATTACGACCTGCATTACGTTTCCGGGGATGGAGCCGAATGGCTGGATCCAGTTACCGTAAAGGATAACTTCAGTAAAATAATAGCCCACGATTTTTATGATCAATGCAACGGCAACGGCCAAAGTGTATACAAGTTCTCTTTTGCCCGGTACCTTTTCGGATATAAGGCCGGCTAGAAAGCCCATTGCTCCGACGATGACGAATGTAAACGGTGCCCATGCTGCCCAACCAGAGAATAAATCGAAGAAGGCCATACCGAAGGCGCCTGCTATCGCCCCTGTTTTTTTGCCATATACCAAGGCTGCTATAAAAAGGGGAACGTTGCCCAAATGGACCAGGCCGCCGTTACCCATTATTGGGAGCTTGATGTTGATGAACATTGTCGCTACAAGGGTTAACGCAATGAATAGTGCATTGATGACCAAGGCTTTTGTTTTAGTTGTTTCAATCGGTGAGTATGTTGAATTCATATGAAGTCCTCTTTCTTTTTTTAAGTATTATCATACTCCTAAACAGAGACTTAATAAATATCGATTTTACAAATAATTCTGTATTCCACAAATAAACTCATGTGTAAACAAATGGGACCTAACATCCCCAACATCCGAAGCACTCTCCCCACGGCGTTAAGTCGCATTGTGACTGGAGGCCGGGAAGGATTTATATCATGACGCAGAAGGGTTCATGGAGCGTGATGTGGGTCATATTATATCCGATCATTAAAATGACTTAATGAAATTCAAATTCATTCTAACGGATTAAGAATCATTGCACTCTGTATATTAAATAAATTTGATTGGCAATATAATCCGAACTAAAATGAAGCCCCTTTCTTAACCACCATATTATAATGCCTACCAATGAGGCCGTTTTAATGTCAATATCAACATAATCAGCAGGTAAATCCTTCTTGGTATTCTTCCTTCTTATTTCTACTAATTGCTTTAATAATGAAAACAATTGTTCTTCAAACTGATTCGTTTTAAATAAAATAAGTAAATAATTTCGATGGATATATAAATAATCAAGCAATTGTGTTAGCTGTTGTTTTTCCGATAAGTCTTTTGCATGTATTAAAGCAAAAATTTTCTCAGATAGCTCATTTAGAATCTCATCGGTGATTTGCGTTAATAAATCTTGAATATCCTGATAATGCAGGTAAAATGTTGTCCGATTCAGCCCTGCTTTGGCTGCGATTTCCCGGACCGTTAAATTCGAAATAATGGGGTCCTCGCATAAGAGAGCAATGACAGCGTCTTTAAACATTTCCCTTGAGCGAATTGTACGAGGATCTTCTTTTTTAGGTATGGACATTTTAATCTCCTTTATAGATTTTCTATAACTTTCTCAACAGCATATATTTCTATGTCGATTAGTGAACATTTTCAAGAAAACTGTTCATGGTAAGTAACATATATTTTTGTTACCATCGATTTTATCGACACGGTGTTGAGAATGCAAGTCAAAAATGAAGGGGTTTACGATGGACATTACTGAAAGAAATAAAAAAGTTTTAGTAATTGTACTGATTGCCGGTTGTTTTTTATCAACATTAAATCAGACTTTATTAAATGTTGCATTGAGTGGATTAATGGAAGTATTTGATGTAACGGCTGCAACTGTACAATGGTTATCTACAGGGTTTATGCTAGTGAACGGTGTTTTAGTGCCAATCACTGCCTTTTTAATGCAACGGTTTACAACAAGGCAGCTTTTTATTAGCTCGATGTTCTTTTTGTTCATCGGTTCTGTACTTTGCGCATGTGCGGGGAATTTTGGCGTGCTGTTAACGGGCAGAATGATTCAAGCAATCGGTGCCGGGATTATTATACCTCTAATGATGACGGTTATTTTATATTTATACCCTAGCGAAAAGCGCGGAAGCATCATGGGGACAATCGGCTTTGCGATAATTTTTGCCCCGGCCATAGCCCCGACCTTATCTGGTTTTACCATGGAGTATGTTTCATGGAGATGGCTATTCATTGGGTTAATCCCATTCTTACTAATCGTCATCGTTCTAGCGTTCAAATATTTAATGAATGTTACAGAGACAACAAAAGCAAGATTGGATATCACAAGTGTCATTTTATCAACGATTGGTTTCGGCTGTATATTATTTGGATTTAGTAGCGCAGGAAGCAAGGGATGGGATGATCCCGTTGTCATCACTGCAATAGTCGTCGGAATGATCGTGTCGACTCTATTCTGTTTACGACAAATGAAATCGAGCGATCCACTATTAAATTTAACCGTATTCAAGTATAAAGTTTTCACGCTTACATCCTTCATCAATGTACTAATTACGATGATCATGTATGCGGATTTAATCCTTTTACCAATCTACTTGCAAAATGGACGAGGTTTTACAGCATTTGAAGCAGGTTTACTGCTATTACCCGGAGCTGTGATTAATGCCTTCTTATCCCCTGTCACAGGTAAAATGTTTGATAAATACGATGCTAAACCACTCTTTATTACAGGTTTGGTATTCATCATTGTTTCGATGTGGGGAGTCATAGATATAAGCGAATCAACGACGTATATCTATATCATGATTCGTACCATAATATTACGAATTGGTTTGAGCTTCATTACCATGCCATTAAATACAGCAGGGTTGAATGCTTTACCAAGAGAATTGGGTTCCCATGGTTCAGCTGTAAATAATACCATTCGCCAATTGTCAGGTGCCATCGGAACAGCAGTTGTCATCACGGTATATACAATGCAGGCAACATCACATGCCTCTGAGCTATCAATGGAAAATGAAAACATTACAGCTATACAACTAGAGGCATTAGCTTCCATCCTTGGCTCAAGTGATGCCTATGTTTTCATGCTAGCCTTATCTTTTGTGGCGTTAATAATAGCATGCTTCATGCCGAAAAAGGCCGCAAACAAAAAAAGTGAAGATGAATCTCAAAACTAAGATTGTTAACTGAAGTATTTAAAATAAAGCATATCCGGGAGATCACGGATATGCTTTATTAATATTTCCGGTCAAAAAAAAGACCCCCAACCAATATGGTTGAGAGCCTTTCGAAACGGTAATAGGATTAACGTTTTGAGAACTGAGGTGCACGACGTGCGCCTTTAAGACCGTATTTTTTACGTTCTTTCATACGTGGGTCACGAGTTAGTAAACCAGCAGTTTTAAGAGATGGACGGTATTCTGGATCAACTTGTAGCAATGCACGAGCGATACCGTGACGGATTGCTCCAGCTTGACCAGTATATCCACCACCGCTAACGTTTACTAGAATGTCGTAATTTCCAGTAGTTTCTGTTGCAACTAGTGGTTGGTTAACAACTTCACGTAATGCTGCAAAAGGAATATATTCATTGATGTCACGACCGTTAATAACGATGCGACCTTCGCCTGGTACTAAACGTACACGAGCTACTGAGCTCTTACGGCGACCAGTACCATAATATTGAACTTGTGCCAAGATAGTAACCTCCTTAGTAATTATCCGCGTAATTCGTATACTTCTGGTTGTTGAGCAGCGTGTGGGTGCTCAGCTCCAGCGTATACGTGTAATTTTTTGTAGATTTGACGACCAAGAGAATTCTTTGGAAGCATACCTTTGATAGCAAGTTCAAGCATTCTCTCAGGGTAGTTTGTACGCATTTCAAGAGCAGTTCTAGTTTTTAGACCGCCTGGATGCATAGTGTGACGGTAATAAATTTTGTCAGTCAATTTTTTACCAGTCAAGTGGATTTTTTCAACATTGATTAGAATTACATGATCACCAGTGTCAATGTTCGGTGTAAAAGTTGGTTTATGTTTACCACGTAAGATGGATGCTACTTCAGTAGAAAGGCGACCCAAAGTTTTGCCTTCAGCGTCAATCACATACCATTTACGTTCTACTTCATTAGCTTTCGCCATAAATGTCGTACGCATGGTTAACCTCCTAAAAAACTTTTTAATTTTTTATATTTATTTTCAATCACAATAAACTTCCGGGGCTTATCGTGGGATTAAAATACATACCATATTATATTAACTTCTCCCATATTCATTGTCAAGGGAATGTTACACTAGGATAAGTTGTCTATAAAACACTTTCTGCAACTCCATGAAAAGGTCAGTGTAGCGTCAAACCGCTCCATTACTAAGTTCATCTCGTTTTCCAGTTGTAAAAAAACTGGTATCACTTCGAAAATAATTTTATTTGTAAAATACTTTCCATAAATATAGGCCTTGGGCTGGTGCTGTTTTCCCTGCAAAGCTGCGGTCCTTCTTGTCCAAAATCCCGCTCATATCACGGGGTGACATCTTGCCGCTGCCGACTTCCAGGAGCGTCCCAACCAAGATACGCACCATATTATACAAAAAACCTTCGCCAACGAAGCGGAAAACCATGAAACCATCGCTCTCTTCAAAATCCATCTCTTGTATCGTTCGAACTTTATCGACCACTTCCGTTTTAGCCGAACAAAAACTTGTAAAGTCATGTGTCCCGATCAAGTAGGAGATTGCTTCCCTCATCGCCTCCCCATCTAATGGATAGGGATAATGATAAGCGTAATTTCGCTGGAACGGATCCCGCAGTTTCGAGCGGGCTATGATATAACGGTACTCTTTCCCGGTCGTATGGAACCTTGCATGAAAATCGTCAGGCACGATGTCGACTTCCAGAACGATGATATCGGTCGGAAGAAGGGCGCTGAACGCCTTTACCCAATTTTCCGTAGGGAATGTAAGGGGCGATTCAAAGTGAAGTACCTGCCCCTTTGCATGGACCCCTGAGTCTGTCCTGCCTGAAGCAGTCACTTTTATAATTGTGCCTTTATGCATTTGGGCCAAGACTGCCTCGAATTCACTTTGTATGGTGCGCTTCTCAGGCTGCACCTGATAACCAGCAAAATCCGTGCCGTCATAAGCGATCACACATTTATATTTTGGCATAGTTCTCTTCCTTATTATGAACGTAATAAAAATAACATGAACGTTAGAACACCGATTGAGACCATCAAAAGACTATCACTCGTCTTCCAGTTCAATTGGCGATATTTCGTGCGGCCTTCCCCGCCACGGTATCCTCTTGATTCCATGGCAGTTGCCAATTCCTCGGCCCGTTTGAACGAACTGACAAATAAAGGAACAAGCAGCGGTACAATCGATTTAACCCTGTCCTTTATCGGGCCAGATGAAAAGTCAACGCCCCTTGCAGTTTGGGCCTTCATGATTTTTTCCGTTTCCTCCATTAGCGTCGGGATGAATCGAAGGGCAATGGACATCATCAATGCCAGTTCATGTACAGGCATCTTCCACTTTTTCAAAGGTCCCAACAGCTCTTCCATCCCATCTGTAATGGATATCGGGGATGTCGTCAAAGTTAAAAGTGACGTAACAAGGATTAGTAAAGTAAATCTAATGGATATGAAAAAACCTTGAATCAAACCGCCTTCATAGATTTCAAACCAACCGTATTCAAAAAGCAGTTCCCCTTCCTTCGTAAACAATATATGGAGAAGGAATGTAAATACGATCAAGAAAAAGATTGGCTTCAACCCATTATAAAGATAGCGAAGCGGTATTTTGGAAAGACTGATCAAAAGGATGGTGAATACAGCAAGCAAACCGTAAGAAACGACATTATTCGCCAAAAAGACGACACAAACAAACAGGAACACGAGGAGCAGTTTAGCCCTTGGGTCCATCTTGTGCATCAATGAATTTGCAGGGACATAACGCCCGATAATCATTTTATCCAGCATCAGCGGTTCCCCCGTTTCATGGCTTTATCTATTTCTATCGCTAAATCACCGATATTAAGACATGGATGATCAAATCGAACACCAAGTTCCTTCTGGAGCTTTAACTGAAAGCGGACCGTATCAGGAACATCCAGGCCTAGCTCCATTAATTGTTCCGGCTCTGAGAAAATTTCCTGGGGGGTTCCTTTTTTGAACACCGTACCCTTATGCATGATGATGATGTCATCCGCGTACTTGGCTGCATCCTCCATGCTATGGGTCACCAGAATCGTTGAAATGCCCCTTGCTTTATGCAGATCATAAAACATATCCATGATTTCTTTGCGTCCTCGCGGATCCAGTCCCGCTGTGGGCTCATCAAGCACCAATACTTCCGGCTCCATGGCAAGTACCCCAGCGATGGCCACCCGTCGCATCTGCCCGCCGGATAAGTCGAATGGAGACTTTTCAAGAACTTCCTCATTCAATCCGACTTGCGCGATGGCTTTCCTGGCCAGTTTCTTTGCATCGATTTCAGAAACGCCAAAATTCATAGGACCGAAACATATATCCTTTTCAACCGTTTCATCAAATAACTGATGTTCCGGAAACTGAAAAACAATTCCGACCTTTTGTCTTATGGGCCGCAAAGCCTTTTCTTTTCTTCCTGCTTCAATCGTCCGATCCCCAATGAAAACCCGACCCTTCGTCGGTTTTAAAAGAGCATTCAAATGCTGCAGTAGCGTGGATTTCCCGGACCCTGTATGCCCGATGATTGCGGTATAGGTTCCCGGCTCCATTGAAATATTGACATCATGAAGGGCTAGATGTTCAAAAGGAGTATTCACCTGATAGCGGTATTCTACATCATCGAGTGTAATTCGCATAAATCCTTCACCAACTCTTCCTCTGTCAAATGCCCATCAACTACACGAACACCATTTTTTTGTAACTCCTTGGTTAGTTTCACTGAAAAGGGAATATCCAGACCAAGAGCAATCAATTCTTCCTCTAACTCAAAAATATCCTGAGGCGAACCTTCACGATATAACCGACCTTGGTTCATGACTATCATTCGATCAGCTTTCGCAGCTTCCTCAAGATCATGGGTGATTGATATGACAGTGATCTCGTTTTCCTGTTTTAATTCCCTAACTGTTTCAAGCACTTCTTCACGGCCTCTTGGGTCAAGCATGGAGGTTGCTTCATCTAAGATGATTATGTCTGGCTGCAAGGCTATTACACCTGCAATGGCCACTCTTTGCTTTTGACCGCCGGATAGATGGTGCGGCTCTTGATTAAGAAAGGCATTCATCTTAACCTTATTTAACGCACCATGAACACGCTCCACCATAACCTGCTGAGAAACACCGGCGTTTTCTAAACCAAAAGCCACATCATCCTGAACTGTAGTGCCTACAAATTGATTATCTGGGTTTTGAAAAACCATGCCAATTTTCTGGCGTACATCCCAAACGGATTCTTCTGTCAAAAGTTGATCATTAATCGTAATGGTACCTGAGTTAGCGAACTGAAGGCCATTCAATAACTTCGCTAATGTCGACTTGCCAGAACCATTATGTCCGACAATCGCTAGCCACTCCCCTTGATGAATATCAAAAGAAACATCATCCAAGGCGTTTCGAGACTGACCCTCATATTTAAAAACAATATTATTTAAAGAAACCAGCTTCTTCACCATGTGGCCCTCCTCATCCTCGACTGCACTCGCCTAAACTAAGCTCTGCTCACTCAATATAAATATAGTAGTTTTTCCTTCTGAAAATATAAAAAAACGCTGCACCCCTTCCACCGAAAGAATTTTCGGTAAATTAAGAGCAGCTAACAGCGGACCTGTTACGAAAAACAGGTTATCTTATAATCGCTTATCAAAAGCGGGAAGGGATGCTTGAGCTAGACGTGAAGGCTCCCCGTATGTACAGGTTCCGCCAGCCATCGTAACACTCAATGCGAATTTCTAAAGTACAGAATTTCTATTTAAAAAAAGAAAAAGGGCATAGAACAAGTGAGTATATTCATTTGTCCCGCCCTTTTTCATCGTTGTTATTAAACTAATTCAATAACCACGACTGGTGCACCGTCACCGCGGCGTGGACCAACTTTCATGATACGAGTGTATCCACCTTGACGTTCTTCATAACGTGGAGCCACGTCACTGAATAGTTTTTGAAGGGCATCTGTGCCATTCTCAGCGTCAGCGATTTCGTTACGGATGAAAGATGCAGCTTGACGGCGTGCATGCAAGTCACCACGTTTACCAAGAGTGATCATTTTATCTACTACAGAACGTAATTCTTTTGCACGTGCTTCAGTAGTTTCAATGCGCTCATGGATAATAAGATCCGTAGCTAAATCACGAAGTAATGCTTTACGTTGTGCGCTAGTGCGTCCTAACTTTCTGTAACCCATTAGAGATTCCCTCCTTTGTTGAAGTTCTATATTGTGTGTCAATAACAAGGCTCACAACATAATGGATTGATTCCGCCATGTTATCAGTCGTCTTTACGAAGACCTAAGCCTAATTCTTCTAGTTTCGCTTTCACTTCTTCAAGTGATTTACGACCTAGATTACGTACTTTCATCATATCTTCTTCCGTTTTATGAGCTAGCTCTTGAACGGTATTGATTCCAGCACGTTTCAAGCAGTTGTAAGAACGAACAGAAAGGTCTAATTCTTCGATCGTCATCTCAAGAACTTTTTCTTTTTGATCTTCTTCTTTTTCAACCATGATTTCAGCATTTTGAGCTTCATCGGTTAAACCAACAAAGATATTTAAATGCTCTGTTAAAATCTTAGCTCCAAGTGCTACCGCTTCTTGCGGACCAGTACTGCCATCAGTCCAAACATCAAACGTTAACTTGTCAAAGTTAGACAACTGTCCAACACGTGTATTTTCAACTTGGAAAGATACGCGTGAAACCGGAGTGTAAAGAGCATCGATTGGAATTACACCAATTGGCTGGTCTTCTCTCTTGTTTTGAACAGCAGGAGTGTAGCCGCGGCCGCGACGTGCAGATAAACGCATACGCATATGACCGTTTTTACCAATTGTAGCAATATATAAATCCGGATTAAGAATTTCTACATCACTATCATGAGTGATATCAGCAGCCGTGATGACTCCGTCACCCTGAACGTCAATTTCCAGCGTCTTCTCTTCATCAGAGTAAATCTTAAGAGCTAGTTTTTTCACATTAAGAATGATAGATGTTACATCTTCCACGACGCCTTCAATTGTTGAGAACTCATGTAGCACTCCATCAATTTGTATAGCTGTGACAGCAGCACCTGGGAGTGAGGATAAAAGAATACGACGTAAGGAGTTACCCAATGTAGTACCATACCCACGCTCTAGTGGCTCTACGACGAATTTACCGTACTTGGTATCGTCGTTGATTTCAACCGTTTCGATTTTTGGTTTTTCTATTTCGATCATCAATAAACCCTCCTTCAAAACGTCAAAACCCCGGCAAGTAAACGAAGTCACTTAAACCGAAATTCCCCATGTATACGTTCCCGCTGTGCGCAACAACTGAAAATTAATCCTCTGTAAGAACGCAAACTCAGTATTATATCCCATTATTGACAGGAATACAAAATCTATACAGAAAAATTAAACACGGCGACGTTTTGGTGGACGGCATCCGTTATGTGGAACTGGAGTTACATCTTTAATTGCAGTTACTTCTAGGCCAGCAGCTTGAAGTGCACGAATGGCAGCCTCACGTCCAGCACCAGGTCCTTTAACTGTAACTTCAAGAGTTTTCATACCATGTTCAATTGATGTTTTAGCAGCTGTTTCAGCAGCCATTTGTGCAGCAAATGGAGTGGATTTACGAGATCCACGGAATCCTAGAGCTCCAGCACTTGACCAAGAAATAGCATTACCATGAGAGTCAGTGATCGTAACGATAGTGTTATTGAATGTTGAACGAATATGTGCAATACCAGTTTCTATATTCTTTTTCACACGACGTTTACGTGTATTAGTTTTACGTGCCATGAAAAGTAACCTCCTTTACTAATTATTTTTTCTTGTTAGCTACAGTACGACGAGGTCCTTTACGCGTACGAGCATTGTTTTTTGTATTTTGACCGCGAACAGGAAGACCACGACGGTGACGTAAACCACGGTAAGAACCGATTTCCATTAAACGTTTGATGTTTAGGGAGATTTCACGACGAAGGTCGCCTTCTACTTTAAGCTTGTCAATGATATCACGAATTTTGTTCAATTCGTCTTCCGTTAAGTCACGAACGCGAGTTTCTTCAGAAACGCCTGCTTCTGCAAGAATCTTGATCGCTGTTTGTTTTCCAATACCATATATATATGTTAATGAGATAACAATACGTTTGTCACGGGGAATATCTACTCCAGCAATACGTGCCATGCTTGAGTGCACCTCCTTCTATTTAGCCTTGTTTTTGTTTATGTTTAGGGTTTTCGCAAATAACCATTACTTTACCTTTTCTGCGGATAACTTTACACTTTTCGCAGATTGGTTTGACTGATGGTCTGACTTTCATTGCTATCTAACCTCCTTATACAGATCGGAGCGTAACCGGATTATTTGAACCGGTATGTGATTCTGCCGCGAGTTAGATCATACGGGGAAAGCTCAACCGTAACTTTATCTCCAGGCAAAATGCGAATAAAGTGCATACGAATTTTACCGGATACATGAGCTAAAACAGTATGACCATTTTCTAATTCTACCTTAAACATTGCATTTGGCAAAGTCTCTTGTACTGTGCCTTCTACTTCAATTACATCATCTTTCGCCATTAAAGTGATTCTCCCTTCTCTATGCGTGAACCTATTAAAGGTGCACATCTTTCCGTCAACATTACTACAGTCCAATTATCCTCATAAGTCTTACAATTCTGCATCAAGTATTCACCATTTTGTAGAACCAGGCTTTAACTGAGGACCTTTATCAGTTGGACCGAAATGAGGATTTTATGGGTCCTCATGTAAGTCTTGACCGATTCCGTGACCGACATACTCTCGAAATAGAGAAGCAATTAGTCTCGACATAGGTTTGAATAGCATGGGAGATGTTTGAAAGGCGCACGCCTGACATAGCTTCTTTCAACCCTCTATATCACGACTCTTTAGGAATCCCAATAGAGTCACTGCATTTCTTCATCAATTTTGCCGACCGGATATGTCCATGAAGATCACTTAAAAAGTAATCGCCCAATTCAGGGAATACCAAGTACAAGAACCTGATTAATAAATGTGCGAATGCTCTCGCGAAATCCATTATACCCTTTGTATTATAGGAATGCACCAAGTTTAACTAGTAAGTTATAAAAATGGTATGAATTTCATAAATCAATACATATGATTAATTTTGTAAAGCACCAAGCAACACATCGATATCTTCAAATACCTTATTAATATCTTGCTGTCCGTTAATGTTGACCAAGTAACCTTTGTCTCCGTAGAAATCAAGAAGTGGCTTGGTTTGTTTCAAATTCACATCTAAGCGATTTTGAACCGTTTCAGCATTATCGTCGGCACGTTGATATAA
Organism: Peribacillus sp. P4_D6; assembly: GCF_056401795.1. Classification (NCBI taxonomy): domain Bacteria; kingdom Bacillati; phylum Bacillota; class Bacilli; order Caryophanales; family Bacillaceae; genus Peribacillus; species Peribacillus sp. P4_D6. The sequence continues at coordinate 45,510 of NZ_JBFUIQ010000018.1, read as the reverse complement.
TTCTCCGCCGCAGCGGTCGCATACATCATCTTTAGCAGGGGGATTGAATACAAGATGGTATGTCGCACCACATGATTTGCAAATACGACGTCCTGTCAATCTTTCCATTAAGATGCTTTTATCAACATCGATATTAATGACAAAATTCATATTGCGATCTAAATCAGTTAGAATGCTTTCAAGTGCCTCTGCCTGTGCCACAGTACGTGGAAATCCATCAAGCAAAAATCCTCTTAGGCAGTCTTCCTTGCTTAAACGCTCACGTACGATGCCAATGGTAACTTCATCAGGTACCAATTCGCCTTTGTCCATGAATGATTTCGCCTTTAGACCTAGGTCTGTTCCATCTTTGATAGCTGTTCGGAACATATCTCCAGTAGAGATATGAGGGATATTATATTTTTCTACGATTTGTTCAGCTTGAGTGCCTTTACCAGCACCCGGCAGACCCATTAACACTAGATTCAATTTTCTTCCCCCTCAAACTCTATAATGGGTAAAGGGAACAAGCCGTTCCCAAAACTCATTACTTTATAAAGCCTTTATAGTGTCTCTTCACAAGTTGTGATTCCAGCTGCTTCATCGTATCAAGGGCAACCCCGACTACGATCAGCAAACTGGTACCACCAATCTGTGCAGATTGAGGTAGATCAGCAAGCTTAATGAAAAATACCGGTAAAACGGCAATGATGGCCAAGAATATCGAGCCTACAAACGTCAAACGGTATAAAACACGTGTTAAATATTCTTGTGTACTCTTACCTGGACGAATCCCCGGCACATAGCCACCTTGCTTTTTCAAATTCTCAGCCATTTGTTCAGGATTAACCTGAATGAAAGCATAAAAATACGCAAAAGCAATGATAAGAGCAACATATATGATCATACCAATTGGTTTGGTGTAATCAAGATTTGTTGATATCCAGCTAGTCACGCTGTTCTTTCCAAAGAAAGAAGCGATTGTAGTGGGAGTAATAATAAATGCCATTGCAAAGATTACCGGAATAACCCCCGCAGCATTTACTTTCAATGGTAAATGAGTAGACTGGCCACCCATTTGCGTACGACCTACCGCAGCACGTTTCGCATACTGAATAGGAATTTTACGTAATGCCTGCTGAATGAAGATAACAGCAACCACGATTGCTAATACTGCTAAAACTATGAGGATAATCGTTATGATTCGTAAGAATAATTGATCACCGGCATTTTCAAATTGCTGTGCGTAAATCTGATTTGCCGTATTTGGCAAACTAGCTACGATACCAGCAAAGATAATGATGGAAATCCCATTACCCACACCCTTAGCAGTGATCAGCTCCCCTAACCACAAAAGAAAAGCTGTTCCTGCCGTTAAGACAGTCGCAATAAGCAAGTATGTTGCAATTCCAGGATTTTCAATCAACTGTCCACCTGACATATTATTGAACCCATAGGACATTCCAACTGCTTGGATAAATCCTAGGATAATAGTGAAGTAACGAGTAAATTGCGCTAATTTACGGCGCCCTGCTTCCCCTTGTTTAGACCATTCAGTGAACTTAGGAACTACATCCATCTGTAGCAGCTGAACGATGATGGATGCCGTGATGTACGGCATGATACCCATCGCTAAAATGGAAAAGTTTTGCAGTGCCCCGCCGCCAAAGGTATTTAAAAGCCCGATGACGCTCAGCTGGTCCTGTTCAGCGAGAAAATCGGCATTCACATGCGGTACAGGTATAAATGTACCGATGCGATAGACGATTAACATTAGAAGGGTAAAAATAATCTTATTCCTTATTTCACCCACGCGCATAAAATTGGAGATCGTGCGAAACATTAGATCACCTCTGTATTACCGCCAGCAGCTTCGATAGCTTCTTTAGCAGTAGACGAGAATTTGTGAGCTTTAACAGTAAGCTTTTTCTCAATGCTTCCTTTGGCAAGAATCTTGATTCCTGCTTTTTCTTTACTTACAACGCCAGTCTCAAGTAGAAGAGCTGGTGTTACTTCAGTACCGTCTTCGAAAAGATTTAACGTATCAAGGTTCACGATAGCATAGTCTTTACGGTTGATGTTGGTAAATCCACGTTTAGGTAAACGTCTGAATAGAGGAGTTTGACCCCCTTCAAATCCAAGACGCACACCGCCGCCGGAGCGAGCGTTTTGTCCTTTGTGTCCTTTACCTGCTGTTTTACCGTTACCAGATCCAATACCGCGACCTTTACGTTTACGTTCTTTACGAGAACCTTCTGCAGCTTTTAACTCATGAAGTTTCATGTTGGCACCTCCTTGTTAAGTTAAAAATTATTTTATTGTTCTTTTACAGTAACAAGATGAGCAACTTTGGTAATCATACCGCGAATCGCAGGGTTATCTTCTTGAACAACCGTTTGATGCATTTTGCGTAAACCCAAAGTGTTAACTGTAACACGTTGATCTTCAGGACGACCAATCAAGCTGCGAGTGAGGGTGATTTCTAATTTATTAGCCATAATTCGATTTCCCTCCTTATCCTAACAGTTCTTGTACTGATTTTCCACGTAACTTAGCTACGTCTTCAGCACGTTTCAATTGCTTCAATCCTTCAATTGTTGCGCGAACCATATTAATAGGTGTATTAGTACCTAGTGATTTAGACAAGATATCGCTAACTCCGCCTAATTCAAGTACCGCACGAACAGGACCACCAGCAATTACTCCTGTACCTTCAGAAGCTGGTTTCAATAGAATGTGACCTGCGCCATAGCGACCGTTCACAAGGTGAGGAATAGTAGTACCAACCATTGGTACAGTAATTAGATTTTTCTTAGCATCCTCAATAGCTTTACGGATAGCATCCGGAACTTCTTGAGCTTTACCAGTACCAAATCCAACATGACCATTTTTATCACCAACAACAACTAGTGCAGTGAAACGGAAACGACGTCCGCCTTTAACAACTTTAGCTACACGATTTACTGTAACTACGCGTTCTTCAAGTTCTAATTTATTAGGATCAATGCTACGCATCTGTTATGTCCCTCCTTATCCATTAAAATTCTAAGCCGTTTTCACGAGCAGCGTCAGCCAATGCTTTAACACGACCATGGAAGAGGTAACCACCGCGGTCAAAAACCACAGCTTTGAAACCTTTTTCAACAGCACGTTTCGCAATAAGTTCGCCAACTTTTTGAGCTGCTTCAGCATTGCTACCTGCTTCGATACCGATCTCTTTATCAAGAGTTGAAGCACTTGCCAATGTTACGCCTTTTGCATCGTCAATTAATTGTGCGTAAATGTGTTTGTTTGAACGAAACACATTTAAACGAGGACGAGCTTCTGTTCCAGAAAGCTTAGCACGTACACGCGCATGTCTTTTCTGACGAGTAGCATTTTTATCAAGCTTCGTAATCATTTACGTCACTCCTTTCGTTTACTTATGCGGCATTACTTACCTGTTTTACCTTCTTTACGACGAACGAATTCGCCTTCGTAACGGATACCTTTACCTTTATACGGTTCAGGCGGGCGAACATCACGGATATTAGCTGCTAGAGCTCCTACACGTTCTTTGCTTGCACCTTTTACGATTACTTTTGTATTAGAAGGAACTTCGACTTCAACGCCAGCTTCTGGCTCTATTTCTACAGGGTGGGAATATCCTACGTTAAGGATAAGCTTGTTACCTTGCTTTTGTGCACGGTACCCAACCCCAATAAGTTCAAGTGATTTTACGAAACCTGTTGATACACCTTCAATCATGTTAGAGATAAGCGCGCGAGTAGTACCGTGTAAAGAACGGTGAGTCTTCTCGTCAGACGGGCGTGTTACAGTTAACACGTTCTCTTCAACAACGATTGAAAGGTCAGGACTGAATGATCTAGATAATTCACCTTTAGGTCCTTTAACAGTTACTTCACTTCCAGTAACAGTAACTGTTACGCCTGCAGGGATTTCAATAGGTTTTTTACCTATACGAGACATAATGTGCACCTCCATTCTTGTGAAAATGTATTACCAAACGTATGCTAAAACTTCTCCGCCAACTTGTTTAGAGCGAGCTTCTTTGTCTGTTAAAACTCCGTGAGAAGTAGAAACAATTGCGATACCTAAACCGTTAAGAACGCGTGGTACCTCTCCAGTTTTTGCATATACACGCAAACCAGGTTTGCTGATACGTTTTAGACCAGTGATAACACGTTCGTTGTTTGCACCGTATTTTAAGAAGATACGGATGATACCTTGTTTGTTGTCTTCGATTAATTCAAAGTCACGTACGAAGCCTTCACTTTTTAAGATCTCAGCAATTTCCTTTTTGATCTTTGAAGCAGGAACTTCCAGTTTTTCGTGACGAACCATATTCGCATTACGGATGCGAGTAAGCATATCTGCAATAGGATCTGTCATGACCATTATATTTTACCTCCTTCCCAAACTCGGGTTTTACCAGCTAGCTTTTTTAACGCCAGGAATTTGTCCTTTATATGCAAGTTCGCGGAAACAAATACGACAAAGTTTAAATTTACGTAATACAGAATGTGGACGTCCGCAACGTTCGCAACGTGTATATTCTTGTACTTTAAACTTCTGTTCGCGTTTTTGCTTTACGATCATAGACTTTTTAGCCACGATTTCGCCTCCCTTTATTTAGAGATTACTTTTGGAACGGCATTCCAACTTGAGTAAGTAGTTCACGAGCTTCTTCGTCAGTGTTGGCAGTCGTTACGATAACGATGTCCATACCACGAACTTTGCTCACTTTATCGTAATCAATCTCAGGGAAGATAAGTTGTTCTTTAACGCCTAATGTATAGTTCCCACGTCCGTCAAAGGATTTCTTTGAAACGCCGCGGAAATCACGTACACGCGGTAAAGATACAGATACTAGCTTATCAAGGAATTGATACATACGCTCACCACGTAATGTAACTTTCGCTCCGATAGGCATACCTTCACGCAAACGGAAGCCTGCGATTGATTTTTTTGCTTTTGTTATAACTGGTTTTTGACCAGTGATCAATGTAAGTTCTTCAACAGCTGTATCTAAAGCTTTCGAGTTAGAAACTGCGTCACCCACACCCATGTTAATAACGATTTTCTCAATGTTTGGTACTTGCATTACTGATTGATAGTTGAATTTACCCATCAATGACGGTGTAATTTCACTTTTGAATTTTTCTTTAAGGCGGCTCATTGCTTAGTGTACCTCCCTTCATTTATGACTTATTTATCTAAAGTTTCACCTGATATTTTAGCTACGCGTACTTTTTTACCATTTTCGATCTTATATCCAACACGAGTCGGTTTACCTGATTTAGGATCAAGTGGCATTACATTGGATACGTGAATAGCAGCTTCTTTACTGATAATTCCACCTTGTGGATTAAGTTGAGATGGCTTTGAATGCTTTTTCACGATGTTAATTCCTTCAACAAGTACACGATTTTGTTTCGGATATGCAGAAAGAATTGTTCCTTGTTTGCCTTTGTCCTTACCAGAGATGACTACGACTTTGTCACCTTTTTTAACATGCATTAGCTTGGCACCTCCTTGAAAGGCTTTATACAAATTTTACATATTATAGAACTTCTGGAGCAAGAGAAACGATCTTCATGAAACTATTGTCACGTAATTCACGAGCAACAGGTCCAAAAATACGTGTTCCACGTGGGCTCTTATCGTCACGGATAATTACACATGCGTTTTCATCGAAACGAATGTAAGAACCGTCAGGACGACGCATACCACGTTTTGTACGGACAACAACAGCCTTAACGACTTCACCTTTTTTAACAACGCCTCCTGGTGTTGCCTGTTTAACTGTACAAACGATGATATCACCGATGTTTGCAGTCTTACGGCCTGAACCACCTAGGACTTTAATTGTTAGCACTTCACGAGCACCTGAATTGTCAGCGACTTTTAAACGAGATTCTTGTTGAATCATGTACGGTACCTCCCTTCGGAATTAGCTTAATCCGAACTAGATTAAATGATTACTGCTTTTTCTACTACTTCTACAAGACGGAAGCGTTTTGTAGCTGAAAGTGGACGAGTTTCCATGATACGTACTACGTCGCCTGCTTTAGCTTCGTTTAGCTCGTCATGAGCTTTTAACTTTTTAGAATATTTCACGCGTTTACCGTATAAAGAATGCTTTTTATAGGTCTCTACAACAACTGTAACTGTTTTATCCATTTTGTCGGATACTACGCGTCCAGTGTAGATTTTGCGTTGGTTGCGTTCGCTCATTCTGCAAACCTCCATTCATTATCGATTAGTGACACCGATTTCTCTTTGACGAACAACTGTTTTCATACGAGCAATCGATTTGCGAACTTCACGGATGCGAGCTGTATTTTCAAGTTGTCCAGTAGCTAACTGGAAACGAAGATTAAATAGTTCTTCTTTAAGAGATTTTAGTTTTTGTTCAATTTCAGCAGTGGTTAGATCTTTGATTTCATTAGCTTTCATTTGTTTCACCACCAATTTCCTCTCTTTTTACAAACTTGCATTTGATTGGAAGTTTGTGTGCTGCAAGGCGCAATGCTTCTCTTGCCACCTCTTCAGATACACCAGAGATTTCAAACATAACTTTGCCCGGTTTAACAACTGCTACCCATCCTTCAGGAGCACCTTTACCGGAACCCATCCGTACTTCAAGCGGCTTAGCTGTGTAAGGTTTGCTTGGGAAGATTTTGATCCAAACTTTCCCTCCACGTTTCATATAACGAGTCATCGCAATACGAGCTGCTTCGATTTGACGGTTCGTGATCCAGGAAGCTTCTTGAGCTTGAAGTCCAAATTCTCCGAAGTGAACTTCAGTGCCGCCCTTAGCCATCCCTCTCATCTTACCGCGGTGTTCACGACGGTATTTTACGCGTTTTGGCAATAACATATTATTTTCCTCCTTCCTCAGATTTCTTCTTAGTAGGAAGAACTTCTCCACGGTAGATCCAAACTTTCACGCCTAGCTTACCGTAAGTAGTATCTGCTTCAGCATGAGCATAGTCTATGTCTGCACGAAGTGTGTGAAGTGGAACTGTTCCTTCGCTGTAATGTTCAGCACGAGCAATATCAGCACCGCCAAGACGACCAGAAACTTGAGTTTTGATTCCTTTTGCTCCAGAACGCATAGTACGTTGGATAGCTTGCTTTTGAGCACGACGGAATGAAACACGGTTTTCTAATTGACGAGCGATGTTTTCTGCAACCAATTTTGCGTCAAGATCTGCTCTTTTAATTTCGATGATATTGATATGAACTCTTTTGCCAGTCAACTGGTTCAAAGCTTTACGAAGTGCTTCGACCTCAGTACCGCCTTTACCGATAACCATTCCTGGTTTAGCAGTGTGGACAGATACATTGATACGGTTAGCTGCACGCTCGATTTCAACTTTTGAAACAGAAGCATCATTTAGACGTTTCGCGATATATTCACGAACTTTGATGTCTTCATGCAAAAGAACTGCGTAGTCTTTATCAGCGTACCATTTGGATTCCCAGTCACGGATTATCCCGATACGCATACCGATTGGATTTACCTTTTGACCCACAGATTACCCCTCCTTCTTTTCTGATACAACGATTGTAATATGACTAGTACGTTTGTTAATTGCACTCGCACGACCTTGAGCGCGAGGACGGAAACGTTTTAATGTTGGTCCTTCATTAACGTATGCTTCTGAAACGACTAGGTTATTAATATCCATTTCGTAGTTATGTTCTGCATTTGCGATAGCAGATTTCAGAATTTTTTCTACGACTGGAGAAGCAGATTTTGGTGTTAAGCGAAGAATCGCTACTGCTTCACCTACTTGTTTTCCTCGAATTAAATCTGCGACTAAACGCACTTTACGAGGAGCAATACGAACTGTTTTAGCGACAGCTTTAGCTTGCATGAGATGCCCTCCTCTCATTAACGTCTTGTTTTCTTGTCATCACTTGCGTGACCTTTATAAGTGCGTGTAGGCGCGAATTCGCCTAGTTTGTGACCTACCATATCTTCTGTTACATAAACCGGCACGTGCTTACGACCGTCATAAACGGCGATTGTGTGTCCGATGAATTGCGGGAAGATTGTTGAGCGACGAGACCAAGTTTTTACTACCTGTTTCTTGTCAGCTTCATTTAATTTTTCAACTTTTACCAATAAATGATCATCAACAAAAGGCCCTTTTTTTAAGCTACGACCCATGCGAGTACCTCCCTTCGTGACTGTTCTACGGTTCTATTTATGAACCGTAGCTCAATCCCGTTATTTTTTACGACGACGTACGATAAATTTATCGGATTTATTTTTCTTCTTACGAGTTTTGAATCCAAGAGTAGGTTTACCCCATGGAGACATTGGTGATTTACGTCCGATTGGCGCTTTACCTTCACCACCACCGTGTGGGTGATCATTCGGGTTCATTACAGATCCACGAACTGTTGGGCGTTTACCTAACCAACGGTTACGGCCAGCTTTACCAATGTTGATAAGTTCATGTTGTTCATTACCGACTTGACCGATTGAAGCACGGCAAGTAGCAAGAATCATACGAACCTCACCTGAGTTTAAACGTACAAGTACATAACGGCCTTCTTTACCAAGTACTTGAGCAGATGTACCTGCTGAACGGACTAATTGTCCACCTTTTCCTGGTTTAAGCTCGATGTTATGAATTACTGTACCAACTGGGATGTTAATTAGAGGTAGTGCGTTACCCACTTTGATGTCAGCTTCTGGACCTGACATAACTTCCAAACCTACTTCTAGGTTTTTCGGAGCTAGGATATAACGTTTTTCTCCATCAACGTAATTAATTAATGCAATGTTTGCAGAACGATTTGGATCGTACTCAATAGTAGCAACGCGTCCTGGTATACCATCTTTATTCCGTTTGAAATCGATGATACGGTATTGACGCTTGTGGCCGCCACCTTGATGACGAACTGTTAACTTACCTTGGTTATTACGGCCGCCTTTGCTGTGTAAAGGAGCAAGTAATGATTTTTCCGGTTTGTCTGTAGTGATCTCAGCAAAATCGGAAGTTGTCATATTACGTCGACCGTTAGAGGTAGGTTTATACTTCTTAATCGCCATTTGTATTTCCCTCCTTCTCTAATGAATTAAGCCTCGAATAGCTCGATTTCTTTGCTGTCAGCAGTTAATTTAACAATAGCTTTACGGCGCTTGTTAGTATAGCCTGCATGTTTGCCCATGCGTTTGAATTTACCTTTGTAGTTCATGATGTTTACTTTCTCAACTTTAACGCCGAAAATTTCTTGAACAGCATCTTTAACTTGAGTTTTATTAGCTCTAACATCAACTTCAAAAGTATATTTCTTTTCAGCCATTATGTCTGAAGAGCGTTCAGTGATTACGGGGCGCTTAATGATATCGCGTGCATCCATTATGCAAGCACCTCCTCTACTTTTTCGACAGCTGATTTAGTCAAGATCAATTTGTTGTGTGAAACAACATCAAGAACATTAAGACCATCAGCTTCAACTACAGTAACACCAGGGATGTTACGTGCAGAAAGAGCAACTTTCTCATCTAAACCGTCAGTAACCACTAACGTTTTAGTATCTACAGAAAGGTTTTTAAGTACCGCTACAAACTCTTTTGTTTTTGGAGCTTCGAAAGACAAGCTTTCAAGTACCAAAATGTTCTCTTCCAATGCCTTTGCAGACAATGCAGATTTAATAGCTAAACGACGTACCTTTTTAGGTAGCTTGTAAGCGTAAGATCTTGGAGTTGGTCCAAAAACAACGCCACCGCCACGCCATTGTGGAGAACGGATAGAACCTTGACGCGCACGTCCAGTTCCTTTTTGTTTCCAAGGTTTACGTCCACCGCCTGCAACTTCAGAACGGTTTTTAACTTTATGAGTTCCTTGACGTAAGGAAGCTCGTTGCATGATGATTGCTTCAAATAATACGTGATTATTAGGTTCGATACCAAAGATGGATTCATTTAGCTCGATGTCGCCAACTTGTGAACCTGTTTGGTTGAACAATGTAACTTTTGGCATTCTATTGCTCCTCCTTTCTCAGAAATTACTTTGCTTTAACAGCAGATTTAACTTTGATCAATGCTTTTCTAGCACCAGGTACATTACCTTTGATCAATAGTAGGTTACGTTCAACATCAACTTTAACGATAGCTAAGTTTTGAACAGTGATTTGATCTCCACCCATACGTCCTGGTAAAAGTTTACCTTTGAATACGCGGTTTGGAGCTACAGGACCCATTGAACCTGGGCGACGGTGGTAACGAGAACCATGAGACATAGGTCCGCGAGATTGTCCATGACGCTTGATAGAGCCTTGGAAACCTTTACCTTTTGAAATTCCTGATACATCTACTAAATCGCCTTCAGCGAAAATACTAACATTGACTTCTTGACCGATCTCATATTCAGTAAGATCCGTTCCGCGGAATTCGCGAATGAAGCGCTTAGGAGTAGTATTTGCTTTTTCAACATGGCCCTTTTCAGGTTTGTTAGAAAGCTTTTCACGTTTGTTTTCAAAACCAACTTGAACTGCTTCATAGCCATCAGTTTCAACAGTTTTCTTTTGAAGAACCACGTTATTAGCAGCTTCGATAACTGTTACCGGAATAAGTTCACCGTTTTCAGCAAAAACTTGAGTCATACCGATTTTTCTTCCTAAGATTCCTTTGGTCATAAGTCACACCTCCTAGAGTAATTGTTCATATTTATATGAATTATAATTTGATTTCAATGTCAACGCCTGATGGTAAATCTAAACGCATCAATGAGTCAACTGTTTGTGGAGTTGGGTTAACGATGTCGATTAGACGTTTATGCGTACGCATTTCGAATTGTTCACGAGAATCTTTGTATTTATGAACCGCACGTAGGATCGTGTATACCGATCTTTCAGTAGGTAATGGAATCGGACCAGATACAGCCGCACCAGAACGTTTTGCAGTTTCAACAATTTTCTCAGCAGATTGATCAAGGATTCTGTGATCATATGCTTTTAAACGGATACGAATTTTTTGTTTTGCCATAATTTTCCCTCCTTTTCGCCTATTTTAAAATAGACCTTCTCAATGGAAATTTCCCACACACTCGCCATGGCAAAGCGGCCGGGTGTGTCAGCAACCTTCCATATCATCGCAGTCAAAGACCAACATTGTCTATTATACATATAACACAAGTGAAATGCAAGTCAAACTTATATTTTTTCTTGTGCAACACACTTTTATTATTATACATACTATCACAAGTATTTACAAGTACATTCTATGAGGTCTTTCGTATCCATTTTCTTCATTTGTAATTATCAAGAAACCCATTAAATAAACTCCAGTTATTATAGAAGAAAGAATGAATATTCTTTACAAATAAAAAAGAAGCAGATGGCGTCCCATCTGCTTCTTCCGGAAGGCGTCCCTTCCAATATTGTTTTATCAATCAATTATTCTTGGATTGTAGCAACTACGCCAGCGCCTACAGTACGTCCACCCTCACGGATAGAGAATTTAGTACCTTCTTCGATAGCGATTGGAGCGATAAGTTCTACAGTCATTTCGATGTTATCTCCAGGCATAACCATTTCTACGCCTTCAGGAAGGTTACAAATACCAGTTACGTCAGTTGTACGGAAGTAGAACTGAGGACGGTAGTTTGTAAAGAATGGAGTGTGACGTCCACCTTCTTCTTTAGAAAGAACATAAACTTCAGCTTTGAACTTTGTGTGTGGAGTGATAGTGCTTGGTTTAGCAAGAACTTGTCCACGTTGGATATCTTCACGGGATACACCACGAAGAAGTGCACCGATGTTGTCACCAGCTTCAGCATAGTCAAGAAGTTTACGGAACATTTCAACACCAGTTACAGTTGTTGGTTTAGACTCTTCGTTGAAACCGATGATGTCAACAACGTCACCGACTTTAACTTGTCCACGCTCAACACGACCAGTTGCAACAGTTCCACGACCAGTGATTGAGAATACATCCTCAACTGGCATCATGAATGGCTTGTCAGTGTCACGAGTTGGTTCTGGGATGTACTCGTCAACAGCTGTCATTAATTCATGAATTTTTTCTTCCCAAGCAGCGTCTCCTTGAAGAGCTTTTAGGGCAGATCCTTTGATAACTGGAATGTCATCGCCAGGGAATTCGTATTCAGATAGTAGATCACGGATTTCCATTTCTACTAATTCAAGAAGTTCTTCGTCATCTACCATGTCGCATTTGTTCATGAATACTACTAGGTATGGTACACCTACTTGACGAGAAAGAAGGATGTGCTCACGAGTTTGTGGCATTGGGCCATCAGCAGCAGATACTACTAGGATTCCGCCGTCCATTTGTGCAGCACCTGTGATCATGTTTTTAACATAGTCAGCATGTCCTGGGCAGTCAACGTGTGCATAGTGACGAGTAGCTGTTTCGTACTCAACGTGTGCAGTAGAGATTGTGATACCACGTTCTCTTTCTTCTGGAGCACCATCGATTTGGTCATAAGCGCGAGCTTCAGCTCCACCAGATTTAGCAAGTACAGTTGTGATTGCAGCAGTTAGAGTTGTTTTACCATGGTCAACGTGACCAATTGTTCCAACGTTAACGTGCGGTTTTGAACGATCAAATTTAGCTTTTCCCATTAGGAATTCCTCCTTAAAATTATAAATAAAAAATTAAGTATATAGGGGCTGTGAAAGAAGACTAATTCTTCCATCACAGCTTACATAAGATAGTTATACTTTAATAAGAGATGAAAATCAATTATTCACCTTTATTTTTTTTGATGATTTCTTCAGAAATGCTCTTAGGTACTTCTTCATAATGATCGAAGTGCATAGAGAATGTTCCGCGTCCTTGAGTGTTAGAACGTAAAGATGTAGCATATCCGAACATTTCAGATAGTGGAACCATCGCTTTAACCATTTGCGTGTTACCGCGAGCTTCCATACCTTCTACACGACCACGACGAGATGTGATATCTCCCATGATGTCGCCTAGGTAATCTTCTGGAATAACTACTTCCACTTTCATGATTGGTTCAAGGATAACCGGCTTACATTTAGATGCAGCATTTTTAAGTGCCATAGATGCAGCAATTTTAAATGCCATTTCGTTGGAGTCAACGTCATGGTAAGAACCGTCGAATAATTTTGCTTTGATGTCGACTAGCGGGTAACCAGCAAGTACACCACGGTCAAGTGAATCAACTAATCCAGCTTGTACAGCAGGGATATATTCACGTGGTACTACACCACCGACGATAGCATTTTCAAATTCGAATCCTTTACCTTCTTCGTTTGGACCAAATTCGATCCATACGTGTCCGAATTGTCCACGACCACCTGATTGGCGAACGAATTTACCTTCAACTTTAGCTGAACCACGGAAAGTTTCACGGTATGCTACTTGAGGAGCACCAACGTTAGCTTCCACTTTAAATTCGCGACGCATACGGTCAACAAGGATGTCCAAGTGAAGTTCACCCATACCAGCGATGATTGTTTGACCAGTTTCTTGGTCAGTGTGCGCACGGAATGTTGGATCTTCATCTTGTAGCTTTTGTAAAGCTTGACCCATTTTGTCTTGGTCTGCTTTGGATTTCGGTTCAACTGACAGTGAGATAACTGGTTCTGGGAATACCATGGATTCAAGAATTACTTGGTTCTTGTCGTCACATAGAGTATCACCAGTTGTAGTATCTTTCAAACCAACAGCAGCAGCGATATCCCCTGCATATACAGTTGAGATTTCTTCACGGCTGTTTGCATGCATTTGAAGGATACGTCCAATACGTTCACGCTTACCTTTTGTTGAGTTGATTACATAAGATCCTGATTCTAATGTACCTGAGTACACGCGGAAGAATGTAAGTTTACCAACGTAAGGGTCAGTCATAACTTTAAACGCTAAAGCGGAGAACGGTTCAGAATCATCTGAATGGCGTTCCACTTCATCTTCTGTATCCGGTAGAGTACCTTTAATAGCCGGCACGTCTAATGGAGATGGAAGGAAGTCGATAACGTTATCAAGCATTAATTGAACACCTTTGTTTTTGAAAGCTGATCCACAGATAACTGGGAAGAATTCAACGTTAACAGTTGCTTTACGAATAGCTGCTTTTAATTCAGCAATGCTGATTTCTTCGCCGCCAAGGTATTTTTCCATTAAGTCTTCATTAACTTCTGCTACTGCTTCAATTAACTTTTCACGGTATTCTTCAGCTAATTCCCTATGTTCTTCAGGAATTTCACCAACAGTGATATCAGTTCCTAGATCATTGGCATAGAAATGAGCTTTCATTTCAATAAGGTCAATGATTGCAGAGAATTGATCTTCAGCACCGATTGGTAACTGAACCGGGTGAGCATTAGCTTGTAGACGATCGTGGATTGTTCCAACTGAATATAGGAAATCCGCACCGATTTTGTCCATTTTATTTACGAATACGACACGTGGTACACCATAAGTTGTAGCTTGGCGCCAAACTGTTTCAGTTTGAGGCTCAACACCTGATTGGGCATCAAGTACAGCTACAGCTCCATCAAGTACACGCAATGAACGTTCAACTTCAACTGTGAAGTCTACGTGTCCTGGCGTATCGATGATGTTTACACGGTGACCTTTCCACTGTGCAGTTGTTGCAGCGGATGTGATCGTGATTCCACGTTCTTGTTCCTGTTCCATCCAGTCCATTTGTGAAGCACCTTCGTGTGTTTCACCAATTTTATGAATTTTACCAGTATAGTATAGAACGCGTTCTGTTGTTGTCGTTTTACCAGCATCGATGTGAGCCATGATACCGATATTACGAGTATTTGCTAAGGAGAACTCTCTTGCCATTTGTCTTTCTCCTTCCTTTTATAAGGATTTTATAGTGATATATCTTACCAGCGATAATGAGCGAATGCTTTATTAGCTTCAGCCATTTTGTGTGTATCTTCACGTTTCTTAACTGCTGCTCCAGTATTGTTGGCAGCATCCATGATTTCATAAGCTAAACGCTCTTCCATCGTTTTTTCTCCACGAAGGCGAGAGTATTTCACTAACCAACGAAGTCCTAGAGTTGATTTGCGGTCTGGACGCACCTCAACTGGTACTTGGTAGTTAGCTCCACCTACACGGCGTGCTTTTACTTCTAATACAGGCATGATGTTTTTAAGTGCTTGATCAAAAACTTCGATTGATTCATTGCCAGTACGTTCTTTGATTAAATCAAATGCAGAGTAAAGAATTTTTTGTGATTTACCTCTTTGTCCATCAACCATTAATTTGTTGATTAAGCGAGTCACAAGTTTTGAATTATATATTGGATCTGGTAATACGTCTCTTTTCGTTACAGGTCCTTTACGAGGCATTATATTTCCTCCTTTCAAGAAAGTTCAATTTTGGTTTTAGTTTATTTTTTTGCTGCTTTCGGACGCTTAGTACCGTATTTAGAACGGCCTTGCATACGATTGTTAACTCCAGCTGTATCAAGAGCACCACGTACGATATGGTAACGTACCCCTGGTAAATCTTTTACACGTCCGCCACGGATAAGAACCACGCTGTGTTCTTGTAGGTTGTGACCGATACCTGGGATATAAGCTGTTACCTCGATACCGTTTGTTAGACGTACACGCGCATATTTACGTAACGCGGAGTTTGGTTTTTTCGGTGTCATAGTACCCACACGAGTGCAAACACCACGTTTTTGCGGAGATGATACGTTAGTTTGTGCTTTTTTAAAGCTGTTGTAGCCTTTGTTAAGTGCTGGAGATTTTGAATTAACCTCTTTAGACTCGCGTCCTTTACGCACTAATTGATTAATAGTAGGCATTACATTTTTCCTCCCTTCACGTTTTCATTTCTAGTACCACACATCCAGGTGGTTCATAAATGGGTAAAAACAAAGTCTTTGCAAATATTATTGCAAAAACATTTTTACTTTTTAATGGCAACAGTTGCTGCTCCGACATCAATACCACATGCTTTGCCAAGCATTCTCATCGAATCAACATATGTGATAGGAACATCCAATTCTTTGGCGGTCTCAACGACACGCCCAGTCAAGTATATATCTGCATCATCAGCGATGATAACTTCTTGAATTAAATTGTTTTTAAGAGCTCTAACTGCTTGCTTCGTCCCTATAATCACTGACTTTGCCTGTATTACTTTTTCATAAGACATGGTCCATATCCTCCAAAGTTACAGGGTAACATAGGAGCACCTTTGCTATAGTATCATTATAAGTCGGATACTGTCAACTTCTTTCAAAAAAATAATTCAAGCAAAAGGTTTTCCTTACATAATTCTATTAAGATTTTCAATTTGCCCAAACGGAAATTATCAAATTCTCATAGGCTTTTCAGCCGGCCATGAGTAATAAGAGAGACCAGCTCAATAAATTCTGATCCTTCATCTCCTCCAATAGGAAACGGGAGTGTGGTTTTCAGTTTAAATTATTGAGCTGGTCCTTTTTCCATTAATCCACTGTTACTGTATCGGCACTTTCGTCAACAACGACAGGGTTTGCTTTTCTGTATCTTAGCATTCCCGTTCCTGCAGGGACAAGTTTACCGATGATGACATTTTCTTTAAGCCCAAGCAATTCATCACGTTTTCCTTTTATTGCTGCATCAGTCAAGACCCTAGTTGTTTCTTGGAATGACGCGGCGGACAAGAAGGAATCCGTTTCAAGAGATGCTTTTGTGATACCTAGCAATACAGGACGGCCTGTAGCCGGTAATTTGTTGGTCAGCAATGCGTCAGTGTTTGCAGTAGTGAACTGGTTGACATCCAATAATGTTCCTGGAAGCACTTCAGTTTCACCTGCATCAAGCACACGGACTTTACGCATCATTTGTCTAACCATTACCTCGATGTGCTTATCACCGATTTCAACACCTTGCATCCGGTATACCTTTTGAACTTCATGAAGCAGGTATTCCTGAACAGTAAGCACGTCTGTAACCTTCAGCAATTCTTTCGGATCGATGGAACCCTCTGTCAACTCTTCACCACGACGGACAGGAGTATCAACAGTTACTCTTAAACGGGCAGTGTATGGCGCAGTATATGTGCGTGATTCAACTGCACCTTGAACAACGATTTCCTGTTGTTTATCCCGAATTTCATTAATCGAAACAATCGTTCCTTCGATTTCGGAAATGACAGCTTGACCTTTAGGATTTCTCGCTTCAAATATTTCTTGGATACGAGGAAGACCTTGAGTGATATCATCCCCAGCAACCCCACCTGTGTGGAATGTACGCATCGTTAACTGTGTACCAGGTTCTCCGATTGATTGAGCGGCAATAATACCGACTGCTTCGCCCACTTCAACTTCTTGACCTGTAGCCAAGTTGCGTCCATAACATTTTTTACATACACCATGGCTGGTGTTACATGTAAAGGCAGAACGGATCCATGCTGTTTCAATTCCAAGTGATTCAATATAGTTCGCAAGATCTTCAGTAATAAGATCATTTTCAGCCACGATTACATCATTTGTTTCTGGGTGTCTAATCGCTTTTCTTGCATAACGGCCAATTAGGCGCTCTTCAAGATGCTCAATTATTTCAGTACCTTCTCTCAAGGCTGAAATTTTCAAGCCGCGGTCGGTTCCACAATCGTCATCACGGATGATAACATCTTGGGCAACGTCAACAAGTCGACGAGTAAGGTAACCGGAATCGGCTGTTTTAAGTGCTGTATCGGCAAGACCTTTACGCGCACCATGTGTAGAGATGAAGTACTCCAACACGGTTAAACCTTCACGGAAACTTGATTTGATCGGTAATTCAATGATACGTCCAGCCGGGTTGGCCATCAAACCACGCATACCCGCAAGCTGCGTAAAGTTGGAAGCATTACCACGGGCACCGGAGTCACTCATCATGAAGATTGGGTTGCGTCGGTCCAGTGAGTCCATAAGTTTGGACTGAATGGTATCCTTGGCAGCACTCCAAATTGAAATGACGCGATCATAACGCTCATCCTCAGTAATAAGACCACGTCTGAATTGTTTCAAGACATTATCCACTTTGGTTTGAGCCTCAGTAATGATTCCTTGTTTTTCTTTTAAAACGACAATATCAGCCACACCAACGGTAATACCAGCTTTTGTCGAATATTTGAATCCAAGATCTTTCATCCGGTCAAGCATTTTGGATGTTTCGGTAATTTTAAAGCGTTTAAAGACTTCCGCAATGATATTTCCAAGAATTTTTTTCTTGAAAGGATCAATAGCAGGTTGAGCCTCAATCAATTCAGGGATATTAGCGCCTTTTTCCACAAAATATTTCTCTGGAGTTTTCGTTTCCAAATTATATCGTGTCGGTTCGTTAATATACGGGAATGATTTTGGTAAAATTTCATTGAAGATCAATTTTCCGACAGTGGTAATTAGAAGTTGGCCGTTTTGTTCTTCAGTGAATGTTTCATTATTTAGTGACGATGCATGTACGGCACAACGGGAATGCAAGTGTACATATCCGTTTTGGTATGCAAGTAATGCTTCACTTGTATCTTTAAAGATCATACCTTCACCGATAGCGCCTTCTCTTTCCAATGTTAAGTAATAGTTACCTAATACCATATCTTGAGAAGGTGTAACGACAGGTTTACCATCTTTAGGGTTCAAAATGTTCTGTGCTGCAAGCATAAGCATGCGTGCTTCGGCTTGGGCTTCAGAAGATAGAGGAACGTGGACCGCCATTTGGTCACCGTCAAAGTCAGCGTTGTAAGCTGTACATACGAGCGGATGCAACCGAATTGCGCGACCTTCAACCAACGTTGGTTCAAATGCTTGGATACCAAGTCTATGAAGTGTCGGTGCACGGTTCAATAGTACTGGGTGTTCTCTAATAACTTCTTCTAGTACATCCCATATTTCAGGAGATAAACGTTCAATTTTACGCTTAGCGGATTTGATGTTATGCGCTAAACCTCTTTGAACAAGCTCCTTCATAACGAATGGTTTGAATAATTCAATCGCCATTTCTTTCGGAAGACCACATTGGTACATCTTTAAGTTTGGTCCGACTACGATAACGGAACGGCCAGAATAATCAACACGTTTACCAAGAAGGTTTTGACGGAAACGGCCTTGTTTACCTTTTAACATGTGAGATAATGATTTTAACGGACGGTTACCAGGTCCAGTTACCGGACGGCCGCGACGGCCATTATCGATAAGAGCATCGACGGCTTCTTGCAGCATACGCTTCTCATTTTGAACGATAATGCTTGGTGCTCCAAGATCCAGTAATCTTTTCAATCGATTATTACGGTTGATAACACGGCGATATAAATCATTTAGATCAGATGTGGCAAAACGACCTCCATCAAGTTGAACCATAGGACGAAGTTCCGGTGGAATGACCGGAAGCACGTCAAGGATCATCCATGAAGGCTCATTTCCGGAGTTACGGAATGCTTCAAGCACTTCCAAGCGTTTGATTGCACGGGTTCTGCGTTGACCTTGAGCTGTTTTAAGCTCCTCTTTCAACGACTCTACTTCCTTTTCCGTATCAATATCTTGTAAAAGTTTTTTAATAGCTTCCGCACCCATGGCAGCTTGGAACTTCTTACCGTATTTTTCACGGTATGTACGATATTCTTTTTCAGAAAGAAGCTGTTTCTTTTCTAAAGTTGTATCGCCCGTTTCAGTTACTACGTAAGATGCAAAGTAAATAACTTCTTCCAAAGCCCGTGGAGACATATCAAGCACAAGTCCCATACGGCTAGGAATTCCTTTAAAATACCATATGTGTGAAACTGGAGCAGCAAGCTCAATATGACCCATACGCTCACGACGCACCTTAGCACGAGTGACTTCAACGCCACAACGGTCACAGACTACGCCTTTATAACGAACACGTTTATATTTTCCGCAATGACATTCCCAGTCCTTTTGAGGTCCAAAAATTCTCTCACAGAATAAACCGTCTTTTTCTGGCTTTAACGTACGATAGTTGATTGTTTCTGGTTTTTTAACTTCTCCATGGGACCAAGAACGAATCTTGTCTGGTGAAGCAAGACCAATTTTCATATACTCAAAATTATTAACGTCTAACAAGGGGCCTACCTCCCTTTTAATCTCCAGGTTTAACCCTTGATTGCCGTCAAATATCAGGCAACCTTACACCGGATGATGGTTGATTGAATCAATAAGGCTCTAACAAGGCAGCATGATCTTCAAACGAACATCTCGCTGCCAGTCAGAGCAGGTAATATATAACTAGATATGTTTATATATAATTTTATTCTTTGACAGGTGCCCCTACTTCGGAAGCAACCATATCTTTAGTTTCTGAATCAAGGCTTAATTTGTCTGCTTGGTTGGCTTCATCTTCATCTTCCAAATCACGCATTTCGATTTCACGATCTTCGGCATTAAGAATTTTAACATCCAATCCTAAACTTTGAAGCTCCTTAATCAATACTTTGAAGGACTCAGGAACGCCTGGTTCAGGGACATTTTCACCTTTGACGATCGCTTCGTACGTTTTAACACGACCCACGACATCATCTGATTTAACGGTTAGGATTTCTTGTAATGTATAAGCAGCACCATAAGCTTCAAGTGCCCATACTTCCATCTCACCGAAACGCTGTCCGCCAAATTGGGCTTTACCACCAAGTGGTTGCTGCGTAACAAGGGAGTAAGGTCCAGTTGAACGTGCATGAAGTTTATCATCGACCATATGTGCCAGTTTGATCATATACATGACACCAACTGATACACGGTTATCGAATGCTTCACCTGAACGGCCGTCATAAAGGACAGTTTTTGCATCACGGGACATCCCGGCTTCTTCAATCGTACCCCAAACATCTTCCTCAGTGGCACCATCGAATACAGGAGATGCTACATGAATGCCAAGTGCGCGTGCAGCCATACCTAAGTGAAGCTCCAACACCTGACCGATATTCATACGTGAAGGTACACCCAATGGGTTTAACATGATGTCGACTGGAGTTCCGTCTGGTAAATAAGGCATATCTTCTTCAGGAAGAATCCTGGAGATTACCCCTTTGTTACCATGTCGTCCAGCCATTTTATCGCCTTCATGGATTTTACGTTTTTGAACGATATATACGCGTGCGAGTTGGTTTACACCTGGAGGCAATTCATCGCCGTCTTCTCTGTTGAATACTTTAACATCAAGAACGATTCCGCCGCCGCCGTGAGGTACACGAAGTGATGTATCCCTTACTTCACGTGCTTTTTCACCGAAGATTGCATGTAATAGACGTTCCTCAGCAGTCAGTTCCGTTACACCTTTAGGGGTGACTTTACCAACGAGAAGGTCTCCGTCTTTCACTTCAGCACCCACACGGATTATTCCGCGCTCATCAAGGTTACGAAGCGCATCTTCCCCTACGTTAGGGATATCACGTGTGATTTCTTCAGGTCCTAATTTTGTATCGCGTGATTCAGATTCATATTCTTCAATATGAATGGAAGTGTACACATCATCTTTAACCAATCGTTCACTCATGATGATGGCATCTTCATAGTTATATCCATCCCATGTCATGAAGGCAACCAATACGTTACGTCCAAGTGCCAACTCACCTTTTTCCATTGAAGGACCATCAGCAAGAATTTCACCTTTTACAACGTTGTCGCCAACACTTACGATAGGGCGTTGATTATAGCACGTTCCTTGGTTGGAACGAATGAATTTTAATAGACGGTATTTATCAAGGTTTCCTTTTACTTGCTGTCCGTCAACCTCACTTACCCTACGTACCCATACTTCACGTGATTCAACGTGCTCTACGATACCAGGGTGTTTACAGATTACAGCAGCACCGGAGTCTTTCGCTGAAACATACTCCATACCCGTTCCTACTCGAGGGGCTTCCGGTTGCAGCAAAGGAACTGCTTGACGTTGCATGTTCGCTCCCATAAGGGCACGGTTGGAGTCATCATTTTCCAAGAAAGGAATACATGCTGTCGCAGCAGATACAACCTGTTTAGGAGATACATCCATGTAATCTACGCGGTCACGCGGAACAACGGTATTTTCACCGCGGAAACGTGCAACAACATCATTATCAAGGAATGAGCCGTCATCTGACAGTCGTACATTCGCTTGGGCAACTACATAATTATCTTCCTCATCAGCTGTTAAGTAGTCAATTTGGCTTGTGATTTTACCTGTCTCAGGGTCCACACGGCGGTATGGTGTTTCAATGAAGCCATATGGGTTAACCTTTGCAAAACTGGATAACGAGTTAATCAAACCAATATTCGGTCCCTCAGGTGTTTCAATCGGACACATGCGGCCATAGTGGGAATAATGAACGTCACGTACTTCAAAGCCAGCACGCTCACGTGTCAGACCACCAGGTCCCAATGCTGATAGACGACGTTTATGTGTCAATTCAGCCAATGGGTTCGTTTGATCCATGAATTGGGAAAGCTGTGAGCTTCCAAAGAACTCTTTAATGGATGCAATGACCGGGCGAATGTTGATTAGTTGCTGTGGAGTGATTGTATTCGTATCCTGAATGGACATTCTTTCACGCACAACACGCTCCATACGGGATAAACCAATTCTGAATTGGTTTTGCAGCAATTCACCAACGGAACGCAGACGACGGTTACCTAAATGGTCAATGTCATCCGTGATTCCCACACCATGCAATAAATTAAAGAAATAACTGATGGAAGAAATGATATCAGCCGGTGTAATGTTTTTGACCTGGTCGGTCACATAAGCATTACCGATGATATTGATCACTTTTTCGCCTTCAGCATCGTTTGGTGCAAACACTTTAATAGGTTGAAGAAGAGTTTCTTCCTCTACTACACCACCTGATGGATGGAATGTTTTGAATCCGATTCCACCTTCGATATGAGGCAGAATCCTATCAAGAGTCCGGCGATCAAGCATTGTACCTTTTTCAACAATGATTTCTCCCGTTTCAGGATCAATCAAAGTCTCTGCAATACGTTGTCCGAATAAACGGTTCTTAATATGCAGTTTTTTGTTTATTTTATAACGGCCTACATTAGCTAAATCATAACGTTTCGGATCAAAAAAGCGGGATACTAAAAGACTTTTCGCGTTTTCGACAGTAGGCGGTTCACCTGGGCGTAGACGCTCATAGATTTCTAGTAATGCTTTTTCCACACTCTCGGTGTTATCCTTTTCAAGAGTGTTGCGAAGGTATTCGTTGTCACCGATCAAATCGATGATTTCTTGATCTGTTCCGAATCCAAGGGCACGCATCAATACCGTGATCGGTAATTTCCTGGTGCGATCGATTCGAACATACACAACATCCTTGGCGTCTGTTTCGTATTCGAGCCATGCGCCACGGTTAGGAATAACGGTCGCAGAGAACCCAAGCTTACCGTTTTTATCCATTTTCCCATTGTAGTAAACACTCGGTGAGCGCACTAATTGGGATACAATTACCCGTTCAGCACCATTGATGACAAATGTACCTGTTTCAGTCATCAGCGGGAAGTCGCCCATAAATACATCTTGGTCTTTTACTTCCCCTGTTTCTTTGTTAACAAGGCGCACTTTCACACGAAGTGGTGCAGAATACGTAACATCGCGTTCTTTTGTTTCTTCCACAGAATACTTCGGCTCAGCTAAGCTGTAATCGATGAATTCTAACGATAAATTACCTGTAAAATCCTCAATAGGAGAAATATCCTGGAACATTTCCTTTAAACCTACATCTAGAAACCATTGATAAGAAGCTGTTTGAATTTCAATCAGATTCGGAAGGTCCAAAACCTCACTGATTCTTGCATAACTTCTACGTTGGCGGTGTCGTCCATACTGAACAAGTTGACCTGTCAACTGATTCACCCCTTAAATCAAGCGTTATAAGGATCCATTTGCCTCGGAAAAGGAATCATTTCCATAGACAAAAAGAAAATGGTTTTTATTTTAAAAACCACTATTTCTCATAAAACGAACTATTATTTATATATTTTTCCCATATTATCCATTGATTATACACCAATGGTATAAAAATTGCATAGTTACGGAATTATATATATGCATTTTATAATACTAACATAGCGAAAATTTAGAGTCAAACCTTTTTGGATAATAGTATATAGTAACCTTTTTTCTTAACAGGCACTTCAACATTTCCAAATAATTGCCCCATTTTATCCATTGCGGATGGAGCCCCTTGTTTTTTTTGAATGACAACCCATAATTCTCCACCAGCTACCAAACTGCGATAGCTTTCTTCTAAAATTTCGTGGACTACACTTTTACCTGCGCGAATGGGAGGGTTCGTAAGAATCGCCGCGAATTGATTGGAGGCAACTTTGTCAAAACGATCGCTTTCGTAAATCTTCACATTTGCGGCCCCATTAGAAGCAGCATTCTCTTTTGACAATTCAACTGCCCGGCTATTTATATCAATCATTTCTATCGTTCTATCGGGATAAGCTGCCGCAATCGATATTCCGATCGGTCCATACCCGCAACCAACATCGAGAATATCTCCTTCCACAGCTTCATTAAGGTTAAAACTCTCAACCAAAAGACGCGATCCGAAATCAACTTCCTTTTTCGAAAAAACACCATTATCACTTTTGAAGCGAAATGTACGTCCCTTTAATGTGAAATCCCAAAATTTCGGATTGCTTACGACATCCGGTTTATGTGAGTAGTAATGCTCTGTCAGAGTCATCTCCCCCTATCAGAAAGGAATATTGAAGATTTAATGAGAGAAGAGAGTTGAAGAATGGATGCTTGCACGCCGGAATGTTCCAGTAACGATATCCCCGTTACCAAACCATTAACGGCCAGTTCCCGTCATTTCTTTAAAATGAAGAAAAAAGCCCGCCAGTGATAGCGAGCTTTTTTTTATGCAAGATTACTTAACTTCAACGCCAGCTCCAACTTCTTCAAGTTTAGCTTTAACTTCTTCAGCTTCTTCTTTAGAAGCGCCTTCTTTGATTGCTTTTGGAGTGTTGTCAACAAGTTCTTTTGCTTCTTTAAGTCCAAGACCTGTTACTTCACGTACAGCTTTGATAACTTTGATTTTTTGATCTCCAGCAGATGTAAGGATTACATCAAACTCAGTTTGCTCTTCAGCAGCAGCGCCACCAGCAGCAGCTACAGCTACAGGTGCAGCAGCAGTTACGCCAAATTCTTCTTCGATTGCTTTTACAAGGTCGTTTAATTCTAAAACAGTCATGTTTTTAACTGCTTCTAAGATTTGATCTTTAGTCATTGTTATTTCCTCCTCGAAATGGTTGGTTTTTTTTGAATCATTAGGCTAAATAAGCGATTAGCTTACGCGCCTTGTTCTTCTTTTTGCTCTGCAACTGCTTTTGTAGCAAGAGCAAGTCCGCGCATAGGTGCTTGTAGCACGCTGAGTAGCATTGAAAGTAGGCCTTCGCGTGAAGGTAGTTCTGCAAGAGCTTTAATTTCTTCAGCAGTTGCAACATTTCCTTCGATAACTCCAGCTTTGATTTCTAACGCTTCATGTTTTTTCGCAAAATCGTTAAGGATTTTTGCTGGCGCAATAACATCTTCAGTTGAGAATGCAATTGCGTTTGGTCCTGTTAATGATTCGTTCAAAGCACTAAGTTCAGCACTTTCCGCAGCACGGCGAGTCATAGAGTTTTTGTAAACTTTAAACTCAACGCCAGCTTCACGAAGTTGCTTACGAAGTTCTGTTAATTCAGCAACAGTCAATCCACGGTAGTCAACAACTACTGTTGATTGGCTTGCAGTTAATTTATCAGTAATCTCAGCAACGATTTTTTGCTTTTGTTCAATAATTGCGTTCATCCTTACACCTCCTGTAGATTTGCTTGAAAACATTTATACCGTTTCAAAGAAAAAGCCTTCATCTCTATTGCAGACATGAAGGCAGTAATTTCAAAAGTCATAGTCAAGGACTATTATTATCGAATTACCTCGGCAGGGAATTAAGCTCGTAACGAGCACCTACTGTCTACGGTACAAATGATATTCATTTATTCACAACAAAACTTATTATAACAATAATAGTTTTGGAATGTCAATTATTTATTGAAAGTAGAAGGATCAACTTTCACGCCAGGGCCCATTGTAGTTGTTACAGAAACGTTTTTCATGTAAGTTCCTTTAGCAGCCGCAGGTTTAACTTTCATTAATGTATCATAGATAGTAGTGAAGTTTTCCACTAGTTTAGCATCCTCGAAAGATACTTTACCGATTGGAGCATGGATGTTTCCAGCTTTATCTACGCGGTATTCAACTTTACCAGCTTTGATTTCATTAACAGCTTTTGTTACGTCGAATGTTACTGTGCCAGTTTTAGGGTTAGGCATTAATCCTTTAGGTCCTAATACACGGCCAAGTTTACCAACTTCACCCATCATGTCTGGAGTCGCAACGATTACATCGAATTCGAACCATCCTTGTTGGATTTTGTTGATGTAGTCAGATTCGCCAACGTAGTCAGCACCAGCAGCTTCCGCTTCTTTTGCTTTTTCGCCTTTAGCGAATACTAATACGCGTTGAGTTTTACCAGTACCATTCGGCAGAACAACTGCTCCACGAATTTGTTGGTCAGCTTTCTTAGGGTCTACGCCTAAACGGAAAGCAACTTCAACAGTCGCATCGAATTTTGCGAAGTTTGCTTTTTTAGCAACTTCGATTGCTTCAGTTACAGCATAAGCCTTAGAAACTTCTACAAGCTTAGCTGCTTCAAGATACTTTTTACCTTTTTTCGCCATGATATAAATCCTCCTAAATTGTGGTTTTAACGGAATGACCTCCCACGAATAAAGGTTGCGAGTATCAATCGCAACCCCGTAGAAACAAATAGCAATTACATGGATTAGTCTTCGATGACAATACCCATGCTGCGAGCAGTACCTTCAACCATACGCATTGCAGCTTCAACGCTTGCAGCGTTTAGGTCAGGCATTTTAGTTTCAGCAATCTCGCGCACTTGATCACGCTTGACTGTAGCAACTTTATTACGGTTAGGTTCACCAGAACCAGACTCGATACCAGCTACTTTCTTAAGCAATACTGCAGCCGGTGGAGTTTTTGTAATGAATGTAAATGAACGGTCTTCAAATACCGTGATTTCAACAGGAATAATTAGACCAGCTTGATCTGCTGTACGAGCGTTGAACTCCTTACAGAATCCCATGATGTTTACACCAGCTTGACCTAATGCAGGACCGACTGGCGGTGCCGGATTCGCTTTACCAGCAGGAATTTGCAATTTAACCATTTTAATTACTTTTTTAGCCACGAGACACACCTCCTTATAAGTCCGTGATGTGGTAATAGGGTAATACCCTCCCACTCATCTTGAATTCTTTATATATTAATAAAGAATGCTTGTATCGTTGAGGCCTAAAAATTGAAACATACTGACCTTTGAAATTTTACCACTTTCAAAAGGTAATTTCAAGTTTTTTTCCGTTTATAATTTTTCCACTTGATTAAAATCAAGTTCTACCGGTGTATCACGGCCGAACATATTGACTAGGACCCTTACTTTCCCTTTGTCTTTATCAAGTTCTTCAATCGGTCCTGCAAAAGTTGCAAATGGTCCTTCTTTAACTTGAACCGTATCACCGATTTCAAAATCAACTTCGATTTTGCTTTCATCTACGCCCATACGTTTAAGAACGACTTCAATTTCCTCCGGAAGCAATGCAGTCGGTTTTGACCCAGCTCCAGATGAACCCACGAAACCTGTTACCCCAGGCGTATTACGGACAACATACCATGAATCATCCGTCATGATGATCTCAACCAACACATAACCTGGAAACACTTTCTTTTTGGTCACTTTCTTTTTGCCATCTTTCACTTCTGTTTCTTCTTCTTCTGGAACTACAACGCGAAAGATCTTGTCTTCCATCCCCATAGTTTCAACACGTTTTTCCAAGTTAGCTTTAACCTTGTTCTCATAACCTGAATAGGTGTGAACTACATACCAATTCTTTTCCATGTGTTAGGACTTTAACGTCCTTCCCTCCCTGCAATCAATCATTTTCTTTATTAATCTTTATCTTTGAACGTTTTAGCCAAAAAACCATACAGGCGTCATCCCGAACTTAACTAGAATATATTGTGATGATTCGTATTACAGCAGCACTCGTTTTTGAACTTCTTCACTTATTAAAAAAGACAAATTAAAAAACCCGTTTCCGGGCTTTTCTGCTGACACATATTATTCTATCACTATTATACCTTATTTTCGAATCTCTTATTCAATAACTAAGCGAATTAATTCGGAAATACCCAAATCGACCACTGTAAAGAATAAAGCCATAAATACTACAGTCGTTACCACCACGATTGTATATTTGGTAAGCTCCTTGCGTTTCGGCCAGCTTACCTTTTGCATTTCGCGAGCGACTCCGCTGAAAAATTCGGTAAAACGTTTCATGAATGTACCTCCAAGCATTAGAAGCTTCTGTCAATCTATTTATAAAACGGTTATTTCGTTTCTTTGTGAATCGAGTGTGAGTTGCACGTACTGCAAAATTTCTTGATTTCCAGCCGTTCGCCGCTTGTCGATTGTTTGCTCTCATAACTATAATTTCTTGAACCGCAATCGTTGCAGGCAAGAACTATTTTTTTTCGCATTAGATACACCTATCCTATCTACTATATCCATAAAACCTTATCACGACTGTTTTTTATTGTCAATATCAAAGCGGGTTTCACCCATTATGGACAACGTAAATCAAAACATCGGCTTGCATCTAAAAATCTTAGTGAATAAAAAACTTCCATGTGGAGAAGGGACAGATGAAATTAAGCGGAAAAAGCGGAGGGATTATAAACTGATTTCCCTTACTTCCAGATAGCGCTCGAGCTTTCTTTTCACCCGCTGAAGGGCGTTGTCGATTGACTTAACATGCCGGTTCAACTCTTCCGAAATTTCTTGGTAGGTTTGTCCATCCAGGTAAAGAGCTAACACTTTTCTCTCAAGATCACTCAGGAGCTCGGCCATCTTTAATTCGATATCGTCAAACTCTTCCTGGTTGATGATCAGTTCTTCCGGGTCCAAAACCTTCGTACCCGATATGATATCCATTAGAGTTCGGTCCGATTCCTCATCATAAATTGGCTTGTCCAGGGAAACATAGGAATTGAGCGGAATATGTTTTTGACGTGTTGCTGTTTTGATAGCTGTAATGATCTGCCTCGTAATGCATAGTTCTGCAAATGCTTTAAAAGAAGATAACTTATCCCCTTTAAAATCACGGACGGCTTTATATAAACCAATCATACCTTCTTGCACGATGTCTTCCTTATCGGCACCAATCAAGAAATAAGTCCTTGCCTTCGCTCTTACAAAATTACGATACTTTTGGATCAAATAATCAAGCGCTTCACTGTCTCCAGTGTGCACCAACCCTATCAATTCATCATCCTCAAACTGAAGATACTTTTCGTTCAGCTTCATTCCGAATTTGAGACCCACATTATATCCCCCTGACCTGACTCAGATAGAAATATTATACAGCAGGTAAATTTTACCCGTCAATGGTTCAAATTTTCCCCCGGCGCCATTTTTCGAAAATTTCTGCCACTTCTTCACTTAAAGGAATTTTAGCAACGGGTCTTATCGTTGTTGTTTTTCTTACATCTTTCTTGATTTCGCCTTGAATTTCTTCCATTTCAATTAGCAGTTCACGAGCGGATTTCCTTAGGGCCCCTTGGCCAAAGATCACCCACTGTTCCGTGAAGTCAGAGGTTGCCACTTGAATTTGCGTTTTGACATTATTCAGTTCGATGGCCATCTTTTCTATTCTTTCATCCGCAGTTTCATTTTCTTTTGTAAAAATTACGTCAACTTTGTGATTTTTGAATATGCGGGCAATTCCCTGAACATATTGAGCATCAAATACGACAATTACACGGTATCCGGTAAATGCTTGATATTCCGCCATCATTTCTATCAATCGGTCCCTTGCAGCAGCAAGATCCCGTTCTTTTAATTCTCTCAGTTCCGGCCAAGCTCCAATAATGTTATAACCGTCCACCAACAGAATATTCATTTCGTCATTGCCCTAGGGGATTTCTTTTTCTATAAACCTCATACATCAATAAACCGGCTGCTACCGATGCATTTAACGAAGTTACTTTTCCTGCCATTGGAAGACGGATGAGAAAATCACATTTCTCCTTCATTAACCGGGCCATGCCTTTTCCTTCGCTGCCGATAACAAGTCCGATAGGCATCTTTCCGTCCATGTTACGGTAATCATCGCTGCCTTTCGCATCGGTACCGACTATCCATACCCCTCGCTCTTTCAATTCTTCCACCGCTCTTGCCAGATTTGTTACGCGAGCTACAGGAATATATTCGATTGCACCCGTCGAGGCTTTAGCCACTGTTGCCGTCAAGCCCACCGCTCTTCTTTTTGGAATGATGATTCCATGTGCCCCGACTGCATCGGCCGTCCTCATGATCGAACCTAAATTATGCGGATCTTCAACCTCATCAAGGATCATGAAAAAAGGTGCTTCGTCCCGTTCAGCCGCTTTAGCGAATAAGTCATCCAGCTCCACATATTCATATGCAGCCACTTGTGCGATAACGCCTTGATGGATGCCTTCTACCATTTGGTCAATTTTTTTCTTCGGTACGATTTGCACGAGAACCTTCTTTTCCTTCGCGAGACCGATAAGTGGTTGCATCGAGCCTTTTTGCGAGCCCTCGGCTATCCAAATTTTATTAACTTCCCGTTCGGAGCGAAGTGCTTCCAATACGGGGTTTCTGCCAATGATATATTCTTCGCTCATGGGTTACTCCCCTTTTCTTCTTCAATGTATTCAATGGATTTTTTGATGAGTTCTTCCATTCTTTCTATTCGACCGGATAAATACAAAAATCCCATAAGAGCCTCGAAGGCTGTACTGTAGCGATACGTTTGCACATCTGTATTCTTCGGTACCGTACCGGATTTCGCATTTCGGCCGCGCCGAACGACAGCGGATTCCTCTTCCGATAGCCAATCTGACTCCAGAAAGAAGTGGATGATTTTATTTTGCGCTTTAGCAGCTACAAAAGATGTAGCTTTTTTGTGAAGTAGATTGGGCTTGACCGCCCCTTTTTGAATGAGGTGATGCCGTATATACGTTTCGTATACAGCATCACCTATATATGCTAAAGCAAGACTGTTCAGCATTTTTGCATCTACCTTACTATCGTAATGAAGCATTAATTACCCTCTTTTCCATCTTGTACCTTGAGGGGTATCCTCTAATATGATATTCATGTTTTTCAAGCGATCGCGAATTTCATCAGATAATCCAAAATTGCGGTCTTTCCGCGCTTGAATCCTTTGCTGTATCAACCCTTCAATTTCCTCATCCAAAAGCCCCTCTTCTTCAAGGGACAAACCGAGGACAGAAAATAAGGTGTTGAATTTATCAAGGAAAGCATCAATTACTTCCTTGTCTGTGTTTTTCTCCATCAAGTAATAATTTGCCTGTTTGGAAAGTTCAAAAAGCATGGATATTGCATTGGCTGTGTTGAAATCATCGTCCATTTCCTTAATGAATTGTTCATGTAAATCATTCAGCTTCTCCAACCAAACATCATTATTCTCAGTCAATCCGTCACTTACTTGAAGGCGATGCTTTAAATTTTGATATGATGTCCTTAAGCGTTCAAGGGACGCTTTTACATTTTCAAGCACTTCTTCACTATAATTG
Organism: Peribacillus sp. P4_D6; assembly: GCF_056401795.1. Taxonomy (NCBI): domain Bacteria; kingdom Bacillati; phylum Bacillota; class Bacilli; order Caryophanales; family Bacillaceae; genus Peribacillus; species Peribacillus sp. P4_D6. The sequence continues at coordinate 13,890 of NZ_JBFUIQ010000018.1, read as the reverse complement.
ATCGGATGACGGTAATGTACTGATAACATGAAGAAGCGTAACACTTGTGGATCATGCTTCTGAATGATGTCATGCACAAGGACGAAATTGCCTAAGGACTTAGACATTTTTTCATTCTCAATATTTATATACCCATTATGCATCCAATAATTCGCAAAGGTTTTACCCGTCAATGCTTCGGATTGTGCAATTTCATTTTCATGATGCGGGAATGCCAGATCTTGACCTCCTGCATGAATATCGATGGTATCCCCCAAATACTTTTTGACCATTGCGGAGCATTCGATATGCCAGCCAGGACGCCCCTTACCCCATGGGCTCTCCCATGATATTTCATCATCCTTGGCCGCTTTCCAAAGGGCAAAATCAAGGGCATCTTGTTTTTTCTCCCCTATTTCAATACGTGCCCCCACTCGAAGCTCATCGATGGACTGATGTGAAAGCTTGCCATATCCCTCAAACTTACGAGTGCGGTAGTACACATCCCCTTCCGATTCATAAGCGAATCCTTTCTCGATTAGCGCCGAGATGAATTCAATGATTGCATCCATGTTCTCCATTACGGTCGGGTGAGCATCCGCTTTTTTGCAGCCCAATGCCGACACGTCTTCAAAATACGCCTTGATGAAACGCTCAGATATGGTCGGAACATCTTCCCCCAATTCTTTTGCCGCGCGAATCAGCTTATCATCCACATCCGTGAAGTTCGAAACGAATTGCACATCATATCCACGGTAATCCAAATACCTACGAACGGTATCGAATACGATTGCCGGTCTTGCATTGCCAATATGAATGTAATTATAGACAGTGGGTCCGCATACATACATCTTCACCTTTCCCTCTTCAATCGGGACGAAGGTTTCCTTTTTTCTTGTTGCTGTGTTATATATTTTAATCGCCATATTATAAACTCCTTTCTTCCTGCTTCTGTTCGGCCAACCTTGCTCTTAAGGCTCTGATTTCACTATCCAATTCCTTAAAGCGATCAGCGATTGGATCAGGAAGATCACAATGATTTAGGTCTTTATTGATTTTGATGCCATCTTGAATGACCACTTTACCTGGAATGCCCACCACTGTAGAATTAGGTGGCACTTCCTTTAGAACGACCGATCCCGCACCGATTTTCGAGTTTTCCCCAACAGTGATGGAACCCAGCACCTTTGCTCCTGTAGCTATCAAAACATTATCCTTTATCGTAGGATGACGTTTTCCCTTTTCTTTTCCGGTCCCCCCAAGAGTTACACCTTGAAAGACGGATACATTGTCGCCAATTTCACAAGTTTCGCCAATGACGATCCCCATTCCATGGTCAATGAAGAAACGACGGCCAATCGTAGCCCCTGGATGAATTTCGATTCCGGTAAAAAACCGGCTGATTTGAGATATGCTTCTCGCTAGGAAAAAGAATTTCCTCTTAAATAGTGCGTGAGCCATCCTATGACTCCAAATCGCATGTAAACCCGCGTACGTCAATATGACTTCCAAATAGCTGCGCGCAGCAGGATCTTGATCAAAAACCACTTCGATATCTTCTTTAAACATCTTTAACAAAATGATTCCCCCCTATGTTCCGTCCTTTTCCAACATCCCCTTTTGAAGCTTTTAAAGCATATAAAAAAGCGTCTCTGTCCAAATAGACAGAGACGCTTGAAGCGCGGTTCCACTCTGTTTGGAATGTACGAACCAGGTAAAGCTTTTTCCTGTTTCTTCATCCCCAACTTTAATCCCTGTAACGGAGGACATTCCGCCTGTGCCTACTATAGGTTAGTTCAGCAAAGGACTCAAGGGTGCATTTCAGAAAACGAGAGGCCTGAACCACTTTCAGCAGGTTATGGTTCTCTCTAAAAAGCTTCGTTTACTTACTTCTCCCCATCTACGCGTTCTTTTGTAAGATTATTAAATACTATATTACATTTTCGACAAATTGTTAATATAAAATACTCTGAATACGCTGTTTAATTTTTTCTTTGCCCAGTAATGAAATTGCCTTAGGCAAGTCAGGACCATGTGTTTGACCCGTGACGGCAGCCCTTATCGGCATGAATAATTTTTTCCCTTTATGCCCTGTGCTTTTTTGTACGGCTTTAATCGACTTCTTGATTTCATCCGCATTAAATTCTTCAAGCCCTTCGATCTCCTGAAGGAAAGCTTTCATGACTTCAGGTACCTGTTCTTCAGCCAGCACTTCCTTAGCTTCTTGCTCGAACTCGACCTCATCCTTGAAAAACAGTTCAGAAAGCTCGACTATTTCCGCTCCATAGCTCATCTGCTCTTGAAAAAGTGAAACAAGCCCATGTACCCACTCTTCTTCTTCGGCGGTCAGTGTCTCTGAAACCTTCCCGGCTTTAATTAAGTGAGGCAATGACAATTCCACTGCACGATTGACGTCCAATTGCTTCACATATTGGTTATTCATCCATGTAAGCTTTTGCTTATCGAAAAGTGCAGGTGATTTAGACAGACGGTCAGCATCGAAAAGATTAATGAATTCTTCCTTCGTGAAAATCTCTTCCTCCCCGACCGGAGACCATCCTAGTAATGTAATGAAATTGAATAAAGCTTCAGGTACATAGCCAAGCTCTTCATATTGCTCAATGAATTGGATGATCGACTCATCACGTTTACTCAGTTTCTTCCTGCTTTCGTTTACAATCAGCGTCATATGTCCGAATACCGGCGGTTCCCAGCCGAAAGCTTCATAAATCATCAATTGTTTTGGAGTATTGGAGATATGATCATCACCGCGAAGGACATGGGAAATCTTCATCAAGTGATCATCGACGGCCACTGCAAAGTTATACGTTGGAATGCCATCCTTTTTAACGATGACAAAATCACCGAAGCCATCCGTTTCAAATGAAACCTCATCCTTGACCATATCTTTGAAAGTAAGGACCTTCCCAGCTGGAACGGCAAAGCGAATGCTCGGTTTTCTTCCTTGTGCCACTAGTTCCGCTTGCTCTTCCTCAGTTAAATGCTTGCACTTCCCGGAATATTTTGGCGTTTCATTGCGTTCGACCTTTCCTTCACGCTCTGCTTCAAGCTCTTCTTCCGTACAATAGCATTTATATGCTAAACCCTTATCCAAAAGCTCTTGATACAATTCCTGATAAAGGTCGTTCCTTTCGGATTGACGGTATGGACCGTATTCACCGCCAACATCAACACCTTCATCCCAATCCATGCCAAGCCATTTCAAATATTTAAGCTGACTTTCCTCTCCGCCTTCAATATTTCTCTTTTGGTCGGTATCTTCAATACGGATGATGAATTTCCCGCCTTTATTTCGTGCGTATAAATAATTAAATAAAGCAGTCCGTGCATTACCAATATGTAAATGTCCAGTCGGACTCGGTGCATAGCGAACTCGAATATCGCTGCTCATGATATATATAGACCTCCCAGTCGTTCTATTCTATTGTTTATATTATCATTTAAATACATTGGGATAAAGGCATCCACTCTAAAAACAATTTAGTTTGATTTGACCAATAAAACAACAGCCTGTGCAGCGATTCCTTCGCCCCTGCCTGTAAATCCAAGTTTCTCCGTTGTGGTCGCCTTTACATTAATCCTGTCTATCGAGGAATCTAAAAGTTCTGCAATCCTGCCTCGCATTTCCTCGATATACGGTGCCATTTTCGGGCTTTGTGCAATGATTGTACAATCCGCATTGCCTAGGGAATATCCTTCTTTTTTTACGATCGCCCAAATATACTGCAGCAGTTTTGCCGAATCGGCATCTTTAAATTCAGGGTCGGTATCCGGAAAATGCTTACCGATATCCCCTGCACCAATTGCCCCCAAGCAGGCATCGGCAACAGTATGCAGAAGGACATCCGCATCCGAATGACCCAGCAGTCCTTTCTCATACGGAATCGTAATCCCGCCAATTATCAAAGGCCTGCCTTCCACAAGCTGATGAACGTCATATCCTTGTCCTATTCTAAACATATCATTCTCCCCAATCATCGTTTTCCATGTTGTTGTTTATGTAAAATCGCTTCTGCAAAATAAAGGTCTTCCTGAGTCGTAATCTTAATATTATCATAATTGCCCTCAATAATAACTACCTGTTCATTGATCCGCTCTAGTAAACTTGCATCGTCCGTCCCTAAAAATTCTTCAGCTTCTGCCTGTTCATACGCCCTTTTTAATATGGATACACGAAAAGCTTGTGGAGTTTGCACCGCCCACAAGCTTGATCGTTCCACTGTTTCCAATACCTTTTTGTTTGCCGCTTTTTTAATCGTATCCTTAACGGGCACTGCAATTACGGCACCTCCATGAAGGGAGGCAGCAGTAGTCAATTCACTGATTTGCCCTAGGTTAATAAAAGGGCGGGCACCGTCATGGACCAGGACGATGTCTTCTTCTGCATGATGCAGTCCATTATAAACGCTTTGTTGCCGCTCCTTGCCACCCATGACCAGTTTCTTGACCTTTTTAAGACCATACACTGCTATCAATTGATTGAAATAATCCGTTTCTGCCGGGTTTATTGAAAGGATAATCCCCCGACAGTCAGGATCTTCTTCGAAGACACGCAGTGTATAAACAATGATCGGGATACCCGATAGTTCAATAAAAAGTTTATTCTTGCCCGCTTTCATTCTTTTGCCTTGTCCAGCTGCAGGTATCACTACTTCATAAAACATAACGGTTTCTCCTACTCTTCTTTATAATGCTTTTTCTAATAGTTTCGGTTTAGCGAATATCATCCGGCCTGCAGAGGTTTGCAATACACTTGTGACAAGTACATCGATCCGTTTCCCGATATGGTCACGGCCACCCTCGACAACGATCATGGTTCCATCGTCCAAATAAGCGATGCCCTGGTTCTGCTCTTTCCCGTCCTTTATGACCTGAACGTTCATCTCTTCCCCAGGAAGTACAACTGGTTTTACGGCATTGGCCAGGTCATTGATATTAAGTACCGCCACATTTTGAAACTCGCATACTTTGTTTAAATTGAAATCATTGGTAACGACCATTCCGCCCGATATTTTGGCAAGCTTCACCAGTTTACTGTCCACTTCCTGAATGTCTTCAAAATCCCCCTCGTACATCTCCACTTTAATCGGCAGGTCTTTTTGAATCCGATTCAAGATATCCAAACCGCGCCTTCCACGATTCCTTTTCAATGCATCAGATGAATCGGCAATGTGCTGCAATTCGTTTAATACGAATTGAGGAATGACGATGGTACCCTCCAGAAAGCCCGTCTGACAAATATCCGCAATTCTGCCATCAATGATGACGCTTGTATCGAGAATCTTCAGGCGCTTGCTATACCCCTCTTCATCCTCTTCGCTTGCTTCACCATCCGTGTTCTTTTTCTTATTGCTTTTCGTGAATAAACTCAATAGCTCATCACGTTTTTTAAAGCCCACCTGAAAACCAAGATATCCAAATAAAAGCGTAAGGATGATAGGAACCACCTTGATGGCACTGAATGCGGATCCAACCAAGAACGCTGCCAGCAATCCAACTAAAAGACCTACGCTGCCAAAGATTATATCCGTAATCGGTATCTTTACAAGCTGTTCCTCCAGCCATTTCATAAAATAGATCACGTGATCTACTGCCCAAAAAGTTATAAGATAAAAGATAATGGCACCCAACAGTACACTTACATAAGGATTGTTTAATAAAGCAATATCGTCTGCATGTAAAACAGTTAATAATTCCGGAATAAGCAACATACCAAGTGTTCCGCCGACTATTAAGAAGCATGCTTGTATAATGCGTTTTAACATCCCTTTCACCTCCTTCTACTCATTATTGACCAATAAAATAAAATGAAACCTTGAAAATTCGTTTTCACTATATACATTAAATTCACTTAAGGAATAGTGGATTTACAAATATGAATTCTTCTCTTTTTCGTAATATTAGCCTAGCACCCCGAGTTTTGAGTGTCAAAAATAAACACCAATCAATTTCAAGCCCGTTCAGGAGTTTTTTTAAAAGCCGGCTGCACCTTACATCCTTCTATTTGTGACCAGCTGATTTTTCAAAATTCGGAGTCCTTCTTTAATTTTATTTGCCCGGACTTCACCTATACCCTCCACATCGTCAAGGTTTTCAACCGTAGCTTTATTGACTTCACTAAAGCTTCCGAACTGTTTCACTAAATTTTCGATGATCAAACCCGGCAAGCGTGGGATTTTATGAAGAATACGGTAACCACGGGGATGTACTGACTCATCAAGATGAATGTATCCATGATAGCCCAGCACCTTAAGAAGAATGCTTTCATCCAGTTTTTCCTGCATGGCCAACTCTTGAAGCCTAAAAATGATTTCCTCGGGATTTTCATCATTACTGGAGGTATAATCCTTGATGAGCCATTTCCCTTCCGTTTCAATATCTGCCAGGATTTCATTCATTTGCAAACGGATCAGCCTTCCTTCCGTACCAAGTTCATTAAGGTACGTTAGCAGCTCCGCCTTGATCCTGAGCACCATCACATAACGGTGAAATACCTGCAAAAGATCGGCATAGGTCACGATTTCCTCAAACTCGAGCGCTCCTAAAACCGATATGCTCTGCTGCAGGACCACCTTGTATTTTTCCAAGGTCTGGATGGCTAAATTAGCCTTGGCAAGTATGACTCCTATATCTTTAAGGGCATACCGGAAATTGCCCTGATATAAAGTGATGACATTCCGGCGTTGTGAGATTGCGATGACCAACGACTTGGTCTCCCTTGCCACCCGTTCAGCTGTCCTATGCCTCATTCCCGTTTCAGTGGAAGGTGTACTGTTATCAGGCACTAATTGGGCGTTTGCGAAAATGATCTTATCGGCGGTTTCATTTAAAATGATGGCCCCGTCCATCTTCGCCAACTCATATAATGTGCTGGGGGTACAGCTGCAGTTGATTTCGAAGCCGCCATCCACGATCGTTCGCACCTTCTCATTATATCCGGCCACTATCAAACCGCCCGTGTTTGCCCTCAGGACATTTTCAATACCCTCCCGAAGCGGGGTACCCGGTGCTACGATTTGCAGAATTTCCAATTTTGTTTTCTCATACCCTTTTTTATCTGTCATGCTTAACCCCCTAACGATTGTTTAAGAGCCTCAGAAACCGATGAAACACCAATGATCTTAATACCTTTCGGCGCGGTCCACCCTCCTATATTATTAGCCGGTATGATAACCCGCTCAAACCCTAATTTCGCGGCTTCCTGCACCCTTTGTTCAATTCGTGACACCCTTCTCACTTCACCAGTCAGCCCCACTTCACCAATGATGCAATCGGCAGGGTTTGTTGGTTTATCACGGAAGCTTGATGCAATGCTTATTGCGACAGCGAGGTCAATTGCCGGTTCATCCAGCTTGACACCGCCAGCAACCTTTAAATACGCATCTTGGTTTTGGAGCAGCAAGCCCACTCTCTTTTCCAGGACAGCCATTAAAAGCGAAACTCGATTGTGGTCAATTCCCGTGGCCATCCGCCTCGGATTGCCAAAACTCGTAGGAGAAATCAATGCTTGAATTTCAACAAGCACCGGCCTTGTGCCCTCCATGGATGCGACGACTGTGGACCCCGAAGCTCCTTGCGACCGTTCTTCAAGGAAAATTTCCGATGGATTCGCCACCTCTTCCAATCCATGTTCTTTCATTTCAAAAATACCCATCTCATTAGTCGAACCAAAGCGATTTTTAACCGCACGTATAATTCGATATGTATGGTGTCTTTCCCCTTCAAAATATAATACGGTGTCAACCATGTGCTCAAGCAGCCGTGGTCCCGCAATGGCCCCTTCTTTTGTAACGTGACCGACGATAAAAATCGCAATCCCGTTCGTTTTAGCAATGCGCATGAGTGAGGCTGTGCATTCCCTCACTTGTGAAACGCTTCCCGGGGCAGATGTAACCTCAGAATGGTAAACCGTTTGAATCGAGTCAATTATGACCAAATCCGGTTTAACGTCTGTAATTGCCTGTTGGATATAGTCCATATCGGTTTCAGAATAAACGAATAGATTTTCCGACATGGTCCCAAGCCGGTCCGCTCTCAATTTGGTTTGCTTGACTGATTCTTCACCTGATATATAAAGCACTTTTTTCTGTTTATGCGCCAATTGGGATGATACCTGTAGAAGCAGGGTGGACTTACCGATACCCGGGTCCCCTCCGATCAATACAAGTGATCCCTGTACGATCCCGCCCCCAAGAGCACGATTCAATTCCATTAGATCCGTCTTAATGCGTGGTTCTTTTTCTGACTGAATGGTCGTTATGGGTGCTGCCTTCTCCCGTTCCCCGGAAACTCTAACCTCTGAATGGGTAAAAGCGCCTTTTCTTGCAGGTTTAACGATTTCGGTTTCCTCGACCATTTTGTTCCATTCACCGCAGCCTGGGCATTTCCCCATCCATTTCGCGGACTCATACCCACAAGATTGACACATAAATTTTGTTTTCTTTTTTACAGCCATAAATTACTCCTCTTCCTTTGGAAAAAATATCTATATTAAGGATATTATATCTCTGTTTTATTTAAACCTTCTTAAGGCTAAGTTTTTTTAAAAAAATATTCACTTTGCTTGTCCCGTTTATACTCATATCTACCTATAGATAAAAAACAGAGGTACACTGCAAAAGAATCTGCGTGTACCTCGAAGTTTAGGATCAGGTTATTCACTTACATTAACAGGCTCGCCTTGTCGGATTGCAAACTCATTATTCACGACATCCATTACGACCGTTTGCCCTTTTTTCACGTTGCCTTTAAGCAACTCTTCGGATAGATAATCCTCTACATGCTTCTGAAGCGCCCTGCGGATTGGCCTTGCCCCATATTCCGGATCAAAACCTTCCGTGGCAATTTTTTCTCTAGCCGCATCTGTCAGCTCCAAGTATATCTCCTGTTCTTTCAAACGGGTAGTAAGCTGATTTGACATTAATGTAACGATTTGTTTCAAATGATCCTTCTCTAATGAGTGGAACACGATAGTTTCATCAATACGATTCAGGAATTCCGGACGGAATGCACGTTTTAGTTCTTCCATCACTTTCCCTTTCATATTTTTATAGTCCTGCCCAGTATCCTGGATGTTAAAGCCGACATACTTATCAGTTTTCAAGGCAGACGCCCCTACATTCGATGTCATGATCAGAATGGTATTCCTGAAATCGACAGTACGCCCCTTGGAATCTGTCAGTCTTCCGTCTTCCAACACTTGAAGAAGAATATTGAAGACATCCGGATGCGCCTTTTCTATTTCATCAAGCAGAACGACGGAGTATGGTTTCCTCCGCACTTTTTCCGTTAACTGACCGCCTTCTTCGTACCCAACATATCCTGGAGGTGATCCAACAAGACGTGAAGTCGAGTGTTTCTCCATATATTCGGACATATCGATGCGGATCATGGCATCTTCATCACCAAAAATGGATTCAGCCAAAGCACGGGCTAGCTCGGTTTTACCGACCCCTGTAGGTCCCAGGAAGATGAATGAACCAATTGGCCGCTTAGGGTCTTTCAAACCTGCCCTTGCACGTCGTACTGCTTTAGAAACCGCAATGACGGCCTCTTCCTGCCCAATTACACGATCATGGAGGATTGACTCCATATTAAGCAGTTTGTCTGACTCCGTTTGCGCCAATTTAGTGACCGGCACTCCCGTCCAGCTGGATACGACGTGTGCAATGTCATCCACAGTCACTTCACTGTTTTCCTGCCCTTGTTTTTCTTTCCAAGTTTTTTTCGTTTCTTCCAATTGTTCTCTTAAGCGTTGTTCTGTATCGCGAAGCGAAGCAGCTTTTTCAAATTCCTGACTCTGAACGGAAGCATCCTTTTCCTTGCGAACATCATCTAGTTTCACTTCAAGTTCCTTTAGGTTAGGTGGCGTTGTGTATGAGCGCAGCCTAACTTTGGAACCAGCTTCATCAATCAAGTCAATCGCTTTATCAGGTAAAAAGCGATCGGAAATATAACGGTCTGATAATTTGACTGCAGCATCAATCGCTTCGTCAGTGATCGATACGCGGTGATGTGCCTCATAACGGTCACGAAGACCTTTGAGAATTTGGATGGATTCCTCAATTGTCGGCTCATCGACTTGGATTGGCTGGAAGCGACGTTCAAGGGCAGCATCCTTTTCAATATACTTACGGTACTCATCCAAAGTTGTAGCACCGATACATTGTAATTCACCACGGGCCAATGATGGTTTAAGGATATTGGAGGCATCGATGGCACCTTCTGCACCACCTGCACCAATCAATGTATGCAATTCATCGATGAATAGGATGATATTACCCGCCTGACGTATTTCATCCATGACTTTCTTCAACCGGTCCTCAAATTCACCCCGGTATTTAGTGCCAGCCACAACAGTACCCATATCAAGTGTCATGACGCGTTTATCACGTAAAATCTCAGGTACCTCGTTATTGATAATCTGTTGGGCAAGCCCTTCAGCAATGGCAGTTTTACCAACGCCAGGTTCACCGATCAATACTGGGTTATTTTTTGTACGACGGCTTAATACCTCAATGACACGCTGTATTTCCTTACTTCTTCCGATAACCGGATCCAAGCTTCCTTCCCTTGCAATCGCCGTTAAATCACGGGCAAGGCCATCTAGTGTCGGCGTGCTTGCATTTGCAGCGGCTGAACCTTGATGACCACCTGATTCATTGCTGCCCAAAAGTTGTAATACTTGTTGTCGGGCTTTATTTAAACTTACTCCCAGATTATTCAATACGCGGGCAGCGACACCTTCCCCTTCTCGTATAAGACCTAGAAGGACATGCTCTGTCCCAACATATGAGTGACCTAATTTTCTTGCTTCATCCATGGAAAGCTCAATGACCTTCTTGGCTCTTGGGGTATAATGTATCGTTTGAGCCGTATCCTGTCCACGGCCAATTAAATTTTCCACTTCTTTCTGAATCTTCTCCGGACCCAATCCAAGAGCATATAACGCTTTGGCTGCAATACCATCACCCTCTCGGACCAGGCCCAGTAAAATATGTTCCGTGCCAATATTATTATGACCTAAACGGATTGCTTCTTCTTGGGCTAATGCTAATACTTTCTGGGCTCTTTCAGTAAAACGACCAAACATCATAGGGAATTCCTCCTTAAGAATTTTCGTTTTGAATAAAATTGCTGGCAATTCTCTAAGTAATGGCAGAAGCTTATTCTTGCTCCATATCTATTACATGAAATTTAATTCTCCCTAAAGGGGTCAATAACCTCTATGAGGAGGAAGATTCCGTGAAATTCAAGCGTTCCCGGATGAGTGCTGCTCTACGGATATCCCTTTCATGGGGTATTAAAGGGCCGCCTGCATACTTTTGTAAAAATCCCGACTGCATCAAAATCATCAATTCATTTAGAATGCTTTTGGAAATACTCTTTATATACCCAAGATCTATCCCTAATCTAACATCGGAGATACATGTAGCTGCTTCCTTTGTCTCGATTATTCGAGCATTGGACAAAACCCCATATGAACGGAAAATTCTATCTTCTAATTGTATGTGGGAAGTCCTCGCTAATGCATCCCTCGCTGACCGTTCCTGGGCTATGATTTGTTGCACTACACTCGTTAGATCTTCAACGATATCCCTTTCCGATTTTCCAAGAGTGATTTGATTGGAAATTTGAAAAATATTCCCCAACGCTTGACTGCCCTCTCCATAAATCCCTCGAACCACCAACCCCAATTGGTTGATAGCCGGTATGATATTATTCATCTGCTGTGTAAGGACCAGACCCGGCAGATGCATCATGACTGAAGCCCTTAACCCTGTTCCCACATTAGTCGGACAACTAGTCAGGTATCCTCTTTCTTCATCATATGCATAGTCTATGGATTCTTCAATCCAATCGTCAAGAACATTTGCAATCTTTAAGGTTTCCTTTAGCTGCAACCCCGACATTAAACATTGAATACGGAGATGGTCCTCTTCGTTTATCATGATACTTATTTCTTCATTTTCCGAAAGGAGACATGCGCTTTTCGCTGAATCTTCAACTAAATGAGGACTGATTAAATGTTTTTCAACCAGAACGCGCTTTTCCAGTGGCTGCAATTGGTCAATCTCTAATAGCTCCAATTTCCCAATCTCTGGGGTTACTTCCTCTTCGATTCTTTTTTTAATCAATTCAATGATTTTATTAGCTTCTTCATTCGAAAAGGAGGTTGGGAAGGTAAAGTCTTTGAAATTCCTGGCCAGCCGAATCCGCGAACTCAATACAATATCGATTTCCGGACCTTCGGCACTCATCCAGGAACTCAAGGCGTTTTCTACAAACTTTTCCAAGCTCATAATTCCTCGCCTCCCTCTTGTGCTTCATACCTTTTTTCAAGGGAACGAACCTTATCTCTTACTTCTGCCGCCTTCTCAAACTCCTCTTGATCAATGTGGACCTTTAAAACTTCTTTCAAATCCAAAATTTGCTTTCGAAGATATATGGCGCCGCCAATCCTTTTTGGAATTTTTCCTATGTGTGCTGTATTGCCGCTATGAACCCTCTTTAAAATGGGATTTAACTGTTCATTGAACGTTTTATAACATTCGGCACAGCCAAACTTGCCAATATGGACAAATTCTTTATAAGATCGATGACAATTCGGGCAGCGCCTCTCTTCCGTTTTCGGAAATGCATTTGCCTTTGTCTGTTGAATATTCGACTCCATATTCAACAATCCTGCTAATAAATTATTTATTGAAAAACCAGGTCCACCTGCCTCCATGAACATTTCACCTTTTTCCTGAGCACATTTCTCACAAATCATGACTTCAGTCTTTTTTCCATTGATGATTTTGGTGAAGTGCAGGGTAGCAGGCCTTTGATGACATTCTTGGCAAATCAACGTTCATCACCTCTGCCAGTTTCATTTATATTTTAAAGTAGTAAGCATCGCTGTTAAAATTCTTGCCCTAAGCTCATCGCGGTCAGGCAGGTCGATATAAATCACCGATCTATCTATGACGCTCATCATAATCTTTGCTTCTCTTTCATTAATGACGTCTTCATTCATCAGCCGTGAAATTACTCCTTCAGCCATCGATTGAGTTACCCTGGAACCAATAAGCGATAATAAGTGGTTGATAAGTTGCACGGAATCCTGTGATTCCACTTTCATGATGCGTATATAACCGCCGCCTCCACGCTTACTCTCTACAACATAACCTCTCTCGATGGTAAACCTGGTATTTATTACGTAATTGATTTGAGAAGGAACACACTGAAATTTATCCGCTATTTCACTTCTTTTTATCTCCAAGATATCTTTTTGACTTATTTCAAGTACTTGCTTCAAATAAGTTTCGATAACATCAGATATGTTTCTCACTCAGCCTCCTCCATTCTGACTTTGACTATATTTGACTATTATTATACAAGGAATAATGCATTTTGCAACTTAAACGCATTTTCTTTCTGTAATATCCATTTTCTCCAAATTATATGTAGTTACATACCCCATTGAACATTAAAGTTGAAATATCTTATATAAATACCCTATATAAATGGATGTAAAACCTGAAATTTTTCTTCTCCTTAAGAATTCTGCCCCATTTCCCCAGCTCATCCATTCCTCCTCATGATATGGCAACCAATTCAAATAAGGCCAGCCCGTACTGTCCCTGAAAACGGAAATTTTTTTTAATTACAAACAAAAAAAGACCAGCCGGATGGCTGATCTTTATAAATGGCTTGGCGGCGTCCTACTCTCACAGGGGGAAACCCCCAACTACCATCGGCGCTGAAGAGCTTAACTGCCGTGTTCGGAATGGGAACGGGTGTGACCTCTTCGCTATCGCCACCAAACATAAAAGGAACGTTGTTCCTTCAAAACTAGATAATAAGAAGGTATTTCATTTTTTAAAAAGCGTTGGTTAAGTCCTCGAT